>NZ_DIHV01000025.1:10847-43464 GCF_002420325.1 Marinobacter sp. UBA5687 | reverse complement strand
GCGCTCGGCCGCCGCCTTGGCCAGGGGGTGCTCAGCGGCGACTGCCATGTAGCTGACGCCCATCAGCGTGTCCGGGCGGGTGGTGTAAACCGTCAGGCCGCCTTCCTGCTCTTTCAGCGGGAAGGTCAGCTCGGTCCCTACCGATTTGCCGATCCAGTTGCGCTGCATGGTCTTGACCTGCTCGGGCCAGCCCTCCATGTCTTCCAGGTCGTTCAGCAATTCTTCTGCGTAGTCGGTAATGCGAATGAACCACTGCGGAATCTTTTTCTGTTCGACCAGCGCACCGGAGCGCCAGCCCCGACCGTCAACCACCTGCTCGTTGGCCAGTACGGTCTGGTCAACCGGGTCCCAGTTCACGGTGGACATTTTCTTGTACACCAGGCCTTTCTCGTAGAGGCGGGCGAAGAACCACTGTTCCCAGCGATAGTATTCCGGGTCGCAGGTGGCCAGTTCGCGGCTCCAGTCGTAGCCAAACCCCAGCTGCTTGAGCTGGTTCTTCATGTAATCAATGTTGGAGCGGGTCCACTTGGCCGGTGCAGACTTGTTGGCAATCGCGGCATTTTCGGCAGGCAGGCCGAAAGCGTCCCAACCCATGGGCTGCATTACATTCTTGCCCTGCATACGCTGGTAGCGGGAAATCACGTCACCGATGGTGTAGTTGCGGACGTGGCCCATATGCAGCTTGCCGCTGGGGTAGGGGAACATGGACAGGCAGTAGTACTTGGGCTTGCCCGGCTCTTCCTTGACCTTGAAGGTCTCGTTGGTTTCCCAGAAAGTGCGGGCGGTCTGTTCTACTTCACGTGGGTTGTATTGTTCGTCCATTCCTGCCATTGCCAAAAGTACCCTGTGTGAAAAGGATGTTCGAGAAAAGGCCGAACATTCTAACGCACACGCGGCTTAACAGGTAGTCTGCCAATTCTGCGGGTTTGTGCCAGACTGAGAGTATGGTGAAAGGTGCAGATAAGGAGCCCAAATGAGCGAGCCAGAACGCAGTCACCTCTCCGGAAAAGCCCTTGAGGTTTACGACCGAATGCTTGAGCGGGTACAGACACGCCTGCATGAGCTACAGGAAACGTCGTTGCAGACGCTGGAGGAAGAAGTTCAGAAAGCGATAGAAGTGGAATACGAGATCGAGGAAATGACCCGGGAAGAAGCGGATCTGCTCGGGGCGTATCTTCAGCGGGATCTGGAGCACCTGTTGCATTTCGTGGAGGAGACCGGGGAAGGCCTGGGAGAATGGCTGCAACTGGATATCGCATTACTGGAACACACCCTGGCAGACCGGCTTCTCTCGGTGGCCGATCAGACCCTGGTTGATACTCTGGAACTGAAGCAGAAGCTGGAGAATCAGGACGTCAGTCACTATATCTCCGGTGAAGTGGCCACGGCGGGTATGTTCCGGTGCATGAACTGCAGCCACATGCTTTGTCTGACCAAGACCAGCCACCTGCATCCCTGCGAGGCCTGCGGCTCCCATTACTTTGAGCGGGTAACCAGCCGCTGGCCACCGAAAGAAAGCTGAAGCCATCGCCTTGAGCCTGCAAGCCATTTGAGCAGCAGGCTCAAGGCGCTCAGTTTTTCGGAATCACCCGTTCTCGGATGAACACAATCAGGATGATCGCCAGCGTCAGCACCGGCCAGGATCCTGTTCGCATGTAGGGTGTGCTCCCGGTTGCCGTAAATACCTCACCGGTCAGTACCGCGCGCTCGAACTGTGGGATGCGCTCGGTAATCTCGCCCTTGTGATTGATGATTGCAGTGACGCCGTTGTTGGTGCCCCGCAGCATGTAGCGGCCGGTCTCCAGGGCTCTCATGCGGGCAAGCTGCAGATGTTGCAGCGGCCCGATGGAATCACCGAACCAGCCGTCGTTACTGATCGTCAGCAGCAGATCGGTGTTGCGGGCATTAAACGCTACGAAATCGGGGTAGGCCACTTCATAGCAGATGTAAGGGGTGATTTTCATGCCATTGGCGACCAGCGGCGCTTGCTGCTCTGGCCCAGGCGTGAAGCTACTCATGGGCAGGTCAAAGAAACCGATCAGCCCCCGCAGCAGACCTTGAAGTGGCACATATTCGCCAAAGGGCACCAGCTTCTGTTTGTGGTACATGCCGTCGCCATTGCCGATGGCCATAATGCTGTTGTGGAAGGTGTAGTCTTCAATCTGGCCGCTGTAGCCATACCAGGGGATGCCGGTGATCAGCGTGCTGTTTTCTCCTAACTGTTCCCGGATATGATCAATGACCTTGCCAGCCTGGTCCTGCGGAATGGGGATGGCTGTTTCTGGCCAGAGGATCAGGTCGGTTTGCCAGTGCGCTTCAGTCATGCCCAAATAAGCCACAATCTGATCGCGCAGGAAATCAGGATCCCACTTGATCTGTTGCGGTATGTTGCCCTGCATCGCCGCAAAGCTGACGGGCTCTTCGCTGAGCTCGGTCCAGTCAGCTTTGTTCATGGCCGGGGCGATCAGCCAGGGCAGCAGAGCTGCTACCAGAACGGCGCCAGCAGTGACCTTCCTTTCAAGTTTGAACAGCCACCAGGCGCCGTAAGCAGCCACTGCGGTAACGGTGATCCAGAAGGTAATGCCATGCACGCCAGTCAGCGGCGCCAGCCCGGCCAGGGGGCCGTCGGTGTGGGCGGTGCCCAGATAAAGCCATGGAAAACCGGTCAGCAGCCAGCCGCGCAGCCAGTCACCCAGAATCCAGATGGCAGGGAACAGCAAGAGTCGGCGTGGTGCGCTGTCTTTGGCGAGTTTGCCCCAGAACCAGAACGCCAGCCCATGGAACAGGGCCAGCCCGGCAATAAACAGGACCATGAGTACAATGGCCAGAGGTACCGAAGTATTGCCGTGCTCGCTGATGCTGACGTAAATCCAGCTGGCACCGGAGGCGAACAGACCAAGCCCGGCCAGCCAGCCGGAGCGGAACAGCTTGTCCGGCGCCTGATGGACGGTGACCAGCAGGATCAGAAATACCGACAGGGGCCCCAGCCACCACAGATAGAATGGCGAGAAGGTCAGTGTTTGCAGAGCGCCGGCAATCACAAGGATTGCGGCGCCCAGCCATTTTCGGGTGGTGAACGGGAGTTTCAGTGGCGGGTGCTGTGGATCATGACTCACTGCGGGTTACCTGCAACAGACGGATGACTCGGTTATCGGCGTTGGCAATAGTAAACTGCAAGCCGCCGAATTCAACCGTTTCGCCCCGTCTGGGCAGGTGTCCAAATTCTTTCAGTACCAGGCCGCCAATGGTATCGAACTCTTCTTCATCCATGTCTGTCTCGAAGAATTCGTTGAAATCATCGATGGGCGTCACGGCCTTCACCGCAAAGGTCCCGTCGCCCCGGGCCTTGATATGGGTCTCCTCATCGAAGTCATGTTCGTCTTCGATTTCACCGACGATCTGTTCCAGCACGTCTTCGATGGTGATAAGGCCAGCGGTTCCGCCGTACTCATCCACCACAATCGCCATGTGATTACGATTTTCCTTGAACTCCTTGAGCAGCTGGTTCAAACGCTTGCTTTCGGGAACAAAGGTGGGCGGCCGCAGGATTTCGCGGATGCGGTTCCAGTTCAGATCGTTGTTGAGGGCAAGAGGAAGCAGGTCTTTCGCCAGCAGTACCCCGATGACGTCATCCTGGCTCTCGCCGATGACCGGAAAGCGGCTATGGGCGGAAGACATAATCTCGGGCAGGAACTCTTTGGGTTCCTGAGATGCCTTTACGGTGATCATCTGGGATCGGGGGATCATGATCTCGTCCACCCGCATGTCGATCACTTGCATGGCGCCTTCAATGATGCTCATGGAGTCAGCATCAATAATGCTCTGGGATTCAGCATCCCGCAGGATTTCCAGCACGTCCTCGACGGACTCAGGCCCGCTGGAAAAGGCCTGTGATATACGCTCCAGCCAGGACTTGTTGCCCTGACTGCGACTCGACTGATCGTCGCTCATGAGTCTGGTTCCGTTTCCTCTGCTTCGTAAGGGTTAGCAAATCCGAGCTGCGCGAGCAGCCGGATCTCGAGGGCTTCCATGACCTCGGCTTCATTATCTTCAATATGATCGTAGCCCTGGAGATGCAACATACCGTGCACCACCATATGGGCCCAGTGGGCGACAGCGTCTTTGCTCTGCTCCCGCGCTTCCTGTTCAACAACTGGCGCGCAAATCACGAGATCTCCGGCCAATGGCACCGTTATACCCGCTGGTGCTTCAAATGGGAAGGACAAAACATTGGTAGGCTTGTCCTTGTCCCGGTATTGGTTATTCAGCTCACGGCTCTCGTCGTTATCGACAATACGGATGGTTACTTCGGTTGGATTCTCATCCTGCCACGCCGCCTCTGCCCAGGCTTCAAACAACGCCTCGCTGGGTACGCCCGTGCCGTCAAACGCCATCTGAAGGTCCACAGTTACCTTGCTCATTGGCCTGTGGCACTCCCGTCGTCGAAAGAATCGTAGGCTTCAACAATGCGTTGAACCAGGGGATGACGCACCACATCCTTGGCGTTGAAACGGGTAAAGCCAATGCCCGGGACCTTGCTCAACACGCTGGCGGCATGAATCAGCCCGGAATTCTGTCCGCGGGGCAGGTCCACCTGGGTGGTATCGCCGGTAATGACCGCGGTAGAGCCAAAGCCTATCCGGGTCAGGAACATCTTCATCTGCTCCCGGGTGGTGTTCTGGCTTTCGTCCAGAATAATAAACGAGTTGTTCAGGGTGCGGCCGCGCATGAATGCCAGGGGGGCAATCTCGATTACGCTTTTCTCGATCAGGCGGGTGACCTGATCGAATCCCAGCATTTCGTATAGTGCGTCGTAGAGCGGGCGCAGGTACGGGTCCACCTTCTGGGCCAGATCGCCAGGCAAAAAGCCCAGCTTCTCGCCGGCTTCCACCGCCGGCCGAACCAGCAGAATACGCTTCACCTGCTCGTCTTTCAGAGCCTCGACAGCACAAGCCACGGCCAACCACGTCTTACCGGTACCCGCGGGCCCGATGCCGAAGTTGATGTCGTGGGTGCGAATGTTATGCACATACTTTTGCTGATTCCGGCCACGGGGTTTGGCGGTCAGCTTCGGTGTCTTGATAACAGTGACCTGGCCTTCATCGTAAGGCACATCATCCGGCAGCCGTTCCAGGCCGGTTTCGCGGATGAACAGGTGCACGGTATCGGGTGGTATGTCATCACTGGCCTCGGTTTCCCGGTACAGATGCCGGATAACCTCGGTTGCCGCCGCTACGTTCTCAGTGCTGCCTTCCACCCGAAAATGATGCCCGCGCCGGCCGACTTTCACTTGCAAGCGCTGTTCGATCATTTTCAGGTGTTCATCAAACTGTCCGCACAAGGTTGCCAGGCGGCGCTGGTCCACCGGGTGCAGGTCAAATTGTCTGGTATCGTGAGTGTTCAATCTTGCTCCGTTCTTTTTTAACTCCAGACTGGGTGCTAATGGCTGGAGTAGGCATTTCCAATTTTGGGAGTATGGCCGATGCGTGGGTTCGCTTCCACAGGGACGCTCAAGACGTCCTGTTCGCTTAGCTTCGGCCATCCATGGCCTACGATACCCTGTGGAAGCGAACCCACGCACCGGCCTTTCTTGCTATGTGCAGGTTCGCAAGACGAAAAACAAGTACGAGTTTTTACAGGGCTTGCTTTCTTATTAACGAGCGTCTTCGTGAACCAGGCAATGATGGGTCTTCTTTAGCATGCCACCGTGAGGTCAGGCTGATCCAGCTCGCCTCCCAACGCCACACAAAGAGCACATGGGTGCCGAAGCCTAAAACAACTCGGAACTAACCGGCACACCACGAAGAGAGTTCGGGTAGGCCTCGACGATTTCTACGTCGATGAAATGACCAACCACCTCAGGATTCTCGTGGCGGAAATTCACAATACGGTTGTTCTCCGTACGCCCCGCATACTCGCCCGGATCCTTCTTGGACAAACCAGTCACCAGAATACGCTGAGTAGAACCCACCATCTTCCGGCTGATATCCATTACATTCTGATTCAGGCGATCCTGAAGAATGCTCAACCGCTGCTTCTTCACCTCCATCGGCGTATCGTCCGGCAAGTCAGACGCCGGCGTGCCGGGGCGGGCGCTGTAGATGAAGCTGAATGACATGTCGAAGCCGATGTCGTTGATCAGCTTCATGGTGTCCTCGAAATCCTTGTCGGTTTCACCCGGGAAGCCGATGATGAAATCCGAGGAAAAGCTGATGTCCGGGCGAATCTTGCGCAGGCGGCGCAGCTTGGATTTATACTCCAGCGCCGTGTGGCCTCGCTTCATCGCTGCGAGGATGCGATCAGAACCGCTCTGCACGGGCAGGTGCAGGTGGCTGACCAGTTCGGGAACCCGCTCGTAGACTTCAATCAGCGCATCGCTGAATTCCACCGGGTGAGAGGTGGTGTAGCGGATGCGGTCAATGCCGTCGATGGTGGCGATGACTTCGATCAGTTCTGCCAGGTCCATCTGGTCGCCGTCGTGGGTTTCGCCACGGTAGGCATTGACGTTCTGGCCCAGCAGGTTTACTTCGCGCACGCCTTGGGCGGCCAGATGGGCCACTTCGGCGATGACGTCGTCCACCGGGCGGCTGACTTCTTCGCCACGGGTGTAGGGCACCACGCAGAAGGTACAGTATTTGCTGCAGCCTTCCATAATGGAGACAAACGCAGAGGGGCCGTCGGCGCCGGGCTCAGGCAGGTTGTCGAATTTCTCGATTTCCGGAAAGCTGACATCGACCACGCCAACGCCGTTACCCTTGGTGCGTACTTCGGTGATCATGTCGGGCAGGCGATGCAGGGTTTGCGGGCCGAATACCATATCCACGTAGGGCGCCCGGTCGATGATGGCCTGGCCTTCCTGGCTGGCGACGCAGCCGCCGACGCCGATGATCAGGTCGGGCTTTTTGATTTTGAGACTTTTCCAGCGGCCAAGCTGGTGAAACACTTTCTCCTGAGCTTTTTCGCGGATGGAGCAGGTGTTCAGCAGCAGGATGTCGGCGTCATCGGCGTTGTCGGTGACTTCGACCGCTTCGCCGGTTTTGAGCAGGTCTGCCATGCGGGCAGAGTCGTACTCGTTCATTTGGCAGCCGTGGGTTTTGATGTACAGCTTTTTGGCCATGGGTCTCACGTTGTCTGGTGTGTTGGCGCCGGGGTGGAGTGGGGCGCTGGCAAAAATTGACTGGGTATTATAACGGGGTGCTTAATCTTCAACCACCGTTGTCTCGGTATTCCTCATCTGAGGCTGTGCTATTATTCGCAGCCTGTTAGCTGTGGTGCATGAAGGGCTTCGGGGGAAGCTTTCCAAAAAGCGCTCCTTCGGCACATCCCTGTGGCGCTTGTGTTCCGCCATCCGTGGCTCCACAAATTTTTGGAAAGCTTCCCCCAAAGCCCTTCCCCAAGCGCTGTGTTGTCATCAATATGACCTGAAACCTGACCATGACTCCAGAACGCCTAGCCCGAATCAAGCAAGTTCTCAATACCCGCCAACCCGACCTGCGGGTGCTGACCGATCAGGTGCACAAACCCAGAAACCTGTCGGCCATTATTCGGTCCTGCGATGCCTTCGGCCTGGCCAATATGCACGTGGTTTGGCCCAAGGAGGGTTTTCGGGCGTTTCGTAAGACTGCTGGCGGCAGCTTTCACTGGGTGACGACGCATACTCATCCCACTATGGATAACGCGGTGACGGAGCTGAAGGCCCAGGGGCACAAGCTGTATGCGGCGCAGTTATCGGACCGGGCGGTGGATTTTCGGGAGGTGGACTACACCGTTCCGTGCACCATTATCATGGGCAACGAAGTGGATGGTGTGAATCCGGTCACCGCTGAGCAGGCGGATGAGCATATTGTGATTCCGATGATGGGCATGGTGGAATCGTTGAATGTGTCTTCAGCCTGTTCAATTATCCTTTCCGAAGCCCAGCGTCAGCGGAAGCTGGCGGGCATGTTTGATCAGCGGCGGATGCCGGATGAAGAGTACAATCGTCTGCTGTTCTGTTGGTGTCAGCCAACGGTGAAGCGGTATTGCGACGATCGTAACCTGCCGTATCCGCCCATTGATCACGAAACCGGGGAGTTGATCGATGGGGTGGGCTGGATGCAGGAGGTCAGGAAGCTCAGGGCCAATCGCCCCCGGTGGGACGATCAGCCGGAGAATGTGGCAGAGGACTGAATCCGGATCAGTCCTCGCGAGCCTCCAGATACCGCTGCAACTGATCCCGCAAAGCCTTGGGCAGTCGAGTGATGGTCAAGGCATCTTTGTCACGGTCGTAGTACACCGCCTGGTTCACCAGGTCTGACGAGAAAGACACGCTCATACCTCCACCGGAACCAGCGATACGCACGAGTTTTTTGACCTTGCGGTGGTCCGGGTGCAGTACGCCGGTTTCCGGTAGTTCGGCGTTCTGGCTGGCGAACTCCTTGAAGCGCTGGGGCTGGCTTTCATCCAGGTAATTCGATAGAGCTTCGATTTCCACGGGCTCGCCCAGGGCGTGCTGGTCTTTGCAGAATTCGTAGGCCTTGGCGCGTACTTCGCCAGCTTTTTCCGGTTCGCTGGTTTTGGCGAACGCTTCCACTGCGTCCAGGAAGGTCATGGTTTCTTTTTCCACGTCCACGCTGTTGGTGAAGGCGCACAGGCGGATGAACAGTTCGCCGGGGTCGCCGGTGCCGCGGCCGTGGATCAGGGTCATGTAGTTTTCGCTGCCGTTGGCGTTGCGCCAGTCGTCCAGTTCAATTCGCACGGCCAGGTTCAGGCGCGACAGGCTGAGTACGTCGGTGGCGTCCAGTTTCTGGCTGCCGTCGAAGCGCATGGCGCTGTCGGTTTCCAGGATAAACAGGTACACCACTTCGGCATCGGCCAGGGCGTCGTGTACGATCATCAGGTGGCCGTCAAATTCTTCCTGGCTACCGGTCAGCAGTTCCTGCCACTGGCCGAAAAGACGGTCGGTCATGGCCGCGAAGGTCTGTTTGTCTTCCAGGTAGTCTTTGAGCCAGGCGCTGAAGGGGCATTCGCCGATGTCGTCTGAGAAGCGGCCATATTTCTTGCCGGGTTTGCTGTTGAACAGGCGCTTCATCTGCTTGTGCAGGGCTTCGTAGTCGCCGCCCGGTTCCTGCAGGGCCTCGCCCGCTACGAGGCGGGCAGGTTGGCCCGGCTGGTATTGGCTTGCGAAGGCGGTGCGCAGGTGTTTGATGGCCATGGGTCAGCTCCTGTCAGATTCAGTCGGCTTGGCGGAGCGTGATTGTGCCACGGTTGGCAGAGAAAGAAACCCCGGTCCCGACGTCTTCGTTCGGGCCGGGGTTCTCAATGGGCGGGTATGGAAATCAGATTCGCTTGCTGCGAATCAGTTCCTGGACCAGTGTCGAGACGGCGCCGGGAATGTCAGCTTCGTTCTCTGCGTTGGCACTGGCGTTGGCAATGTCCGAACCCAGGTTCACGGCAATGGCTACCAGCCCGTGAGCGGTCAGCAACTGCGCTACCCGACGGCGTTCGTCTGCGTCGCCCGCATTTTCTTCGGATACCACGACGGCGGTCTTGCCCTGATCGAACAGAGCTCGCTCAACGGCCAGCGCCAGTTCCGGGCCATGTTTGCCGTTACAGGCGATGATGGCCGGCTTCTGGGCCAGGCGTCGTTCGCGTTCCTCGGCGGTGACCGGGTCCAGGGATTCCAGGCCATCGGCCAGGCCTGCGATCATGCCCGCCCCGATGGTTACGTTGGTCAGGCGGTCAATGACGATGAAGCTGCCGGTGGCATGGTTACGCTGATAGGCGTCGAACGCGACCGGTTGGTTCAGAGTCAGTTCGCACAGGCCGATTTCATTCAGGGCCAGTTGGCTGGGATTGGCTTGCTGATCCAGCGTGTTTACATCGGTCTGATGGTGGATTTTCTTCACGGTACCGGAAGTAAAGGTGGGGCCCAGCTTGATGTCATACAGCCGGCCGGTTTCCAGCGGTGCGTCGGTCATCCAGACAATGTTGGCATTGAAGCGGTTGTGGACTTCCGGTTCGTCCTCCACCTTCACCAGCATGTCGCCACGGCTAATGTCGATCTCGTCTTCGAGGGTCAGGGTGACCGCCTGGTCGATGTAGGCTTCGTCCAGGTTGCCGTCGAAGGTCACGACTTCCTTTACTTTGCTGGTACGGCGTGAGGGCAGGGCCATCACTGCATCGCCAGGGCGAACCACCCCAGAGGCGATGGTGCCGCAGAAGCCGCGGAAGTTCAGGTTCGGACGGGTCACGTACTGCACCGGGAAGCGGAAATGCTCCAGGTTCTTGTCACGGGACACTTCCACCGTTTCCAGAATTTCCATCAGCGGCTGGCCGGTAAACCAGGGGGTGTTCTCGCTCTTGTTGACGACGTTGTCTCCATCCAGCGCCGAGATGGGAACAAAACGGATGTCCTTGAGGCCCAGTCGTGAGGCAAAGGCCAGGTAGTCGTCGCGGATTTCATTGAAGCGCTCTTCGCTGAAGTCCACCAGATCCATTTTGTTCACGGCGACCACGATGTGCCGGATGCCCAGTAGCGAGGCAATATAGGAATGCCGGCGGGTCTGGGTGAGTACGCCGTGGCGGGCATCAATCATCAGGATGGCCAGTTGCGCAGTGGATGCGCCGGTGGCCATGTTGCGGGTGTACTGCTCATGGCCCGGGGTGTCCGCAATGATGAACTTGCGTTTGTCGGTGCTGAAATAACGGTAAGCGACATCAATAGTAATGCCCTGTTCCCGCTCGGCCTGAAGGCCGTCCACCAGCAGTGCCAGGTCCAGTTTTTCGCCGGTGGTGCCCATTTTTGCGCTGTCAGTTTTCAGGCTGGCCATGTGATCTTCATAGATCATCTTGGTGTCATGCAACAGCCGGCCAATCAGCGTGCTCTTGCCGTCATCCACGCTGCCGCAGGTGAGCAGGCGCAGGAGTTCCTTGTTCTCGTGTTGCTTCAGGTAAGCCTGAATATCTTCTGCAATCAGATCAGACTGGTGTGACATGTTAGAAATACCCTTCCCGCTTTTTCTGTTCCATGGAGCCCGCTGAGTCGTGGTCGATCACCCGGCCTTGCCGCTCTGAGCTGGTGGCCAGCAGCATTTCCTGAATGATGTCGGGCAGGGTGTTGGCCTCGGATTCAATGGCGCCGGTCAGCGGATAGCAGCCCAGGGTGCGGAAGCGTACCGATTTCATCATCGGCTTTTCACCTTCTTTCAGGGGCATGCGGTCGTCGTCTACCATGATCAGGGTGCCATCGCGCTCTACCACGGGCCGCACGGCTGCGTAATAGAGGGGAACGATGTCAATGTTCTCAAGGTAGATGTATTGCCAGATGTCCAGCTCCGTCCAGTTGGACAGCGGGAAGACACGGATGCTTTCGCCCTTGTTGACTTTGCCGTTGTAAATATTCCAGAGCTCCGGGCGCTGGTTCTTCGGGTCCCAGCGGTGGTGTTCGTCACGGAAGGAATATACCCGCTCCTTGGCACGTGATTTTTCTTCGTCCCGGCGGGCGCCCCCGAAGGCGGCGTCGAACTTGTACTTGTTCAGGGCCTGCTTCAGGGATTGGGTTTTCATGATGTCGGTGTGCTTGGCGCTGCCATGAGTAAAGGGGCCGACGCCTTGCTTCACGCCTTCTTCATTGATGTGCACGATCAGGTCGAGCCCGAACTTCTCCGCTACATGGTCCCGGAACGAGATCATGTCCCGGAATTTCCAGGTGGTATCCACGTGAAGCAACGGGAACGGTGGCTTGCCCGGGTAGAAGGCTTTCAGGGCAAGATGCAGCATCACGGCAGAATCCTTGCCGATGGAGTAAAGCATGACCGGGTTGTCGAACTCGGCGGCCACTTCCCGAATGATGTGGATGCTTTCGGCTTCCAGCTGTTTGAGATGGGTGAGGTTATATGTGGTCATGTTCATCCGTTGCCATGGAGGGCGAAGTAATGGCTGTAATTTAGATGAACAACTATATCAGAGCAGCTTAGGGTATAAGAAGGAATGCTGTAAGAATTTCAGGTTCTAATAATATAGCCTTCGCCGGTGTCTGGAGGCGGGGGTAAACGCCAGCGACGTCGCCACTGGCTTCCGTCAGTGAGCTTCGCTGGAGGGATTACGTGCGTCCGAAAGCAGTTTGGCAACATAACGATCGACATAGTCAAAGCCGTTGCCTTCGAATTCACAGAACTGGATACCAATCTGGAACTCGTCCCGGGCAATGCGACGCATGTGTACGATGTTCCCGTCGGCGAGCACCGTGACCGGCTGGTTTGCAATGACGGGCACCGAAAAACGGGTTTTGACTTCGATCCAGTGGCCGGGGGCCGGTGTTTTCAGGCCCGGAACCAGCTGTTTGACGGTGTCCTGATCACAGGAGAGCATCACGCCTGAGCGGGACAGGTTGGACACCTGGCAGGTAAGGCAGCAGCCATCCGGCTTTTCGATCGTAATGTCGGTTGAAACGTCCACCCGCTGCTGGTTTCGCAGATTGGGTTTGGCGGCAAGAGGTTTCATGTTCACTCTTCTGGCATGTGTGGTTTGAAAAGAAGTTGCCTTTCCCATAAACGCCTTCCAGAAAAACACATAAACGATTGAAAGTTTAGCTGTTTAAAAAGTGAACAGCAAGAATCCTGTCGGTAATTGTGGCACTTTTACTACAAAATTCTGAACACGGTGTCACAGTTTTAGTCGGTAAGTTGATCTGCGTCAGCGGATTTGTGGTGGCGGAGTAGGTGGTGCGACTGCTGCAGTTCTTCCGGTCGTGAGGTAAAATTGCCCGCTACACTCATCGGGAGCATGGCTCCGGACATCCTGCAGGCTTTTATGACCGAGAAAACGCAAAACGCGCCCCAGAGCGGAAAAGTAGGCTTTATCAGCCTTGGTTGCCCGAAGGCGCTGGTAGATTCTGAACGTATCCTGACCCAGTTGCGCCTGGACGGCTACGATGTGGTGCCCACCTACGATGACGCCGATATTGTGGTGGTGAACACCTGTGGTTTTATAGATGCCGCCAAGCAGGAATCCCTGGACGCCATTGGTGAGGCAATCAGTGAGAATGGTAAAGTCATCGTCACCGGTTGCATGGGGGTTGAGGCCGACCGGATCCGTGAAACCCATCCGGGCGTGCTCGCAGTATCCGGCCCCCAGGCCTACGAGGAAGTGGTGGGTGCCGTCCACCAGTATGTGCCCCCGAAGATAGAGCATGACCCGTTTGTGGACCTGGTGCCACCTCAGGGCGTCAAGCTGACGCCGCGCCATTATGCCTACCTGAAGATTTCGGAAGGCTGTAATCACCGCTGTACCTTCTGCATTATTCCCTCGATGCGGGGAGACCTTGTCAGTCGCCCGATTGGCGAGGTCATGGACGAAGCCAAGCGATTGGTGGATGCCGGAGTAAAGGAAATTCTGGTGATCTCTCAGGACACCTCCGCCTACGGCGTAGACATCAAATACCGTACCGGTTTCTGGCAGGGGCGCCCGTTAAAGACAAAAATGCAGGCGTTGTGTGAAGCCCTGGGTGAGATGGGGGTTTGGGTGCGTTTGCACTATGTCTATCCCTATCCCCATGTGGATGACGTCATCCCGCTGATGGCCGAAGGCAAAATCCTGCCGTACCTGGACATCCCGTTCCAGCATGCCAGCCCGAAAGTGCTCAAGGCCATGAAACGCCCGGCCCATGACAGCAAGACTCTGGAGCGCATCAGGAAGTGGCGGGAAATCTGCCCGGAACTGACCATTCGCTCCACCTTCATCGTTGGTTTCCCGGGGGAAACCGAGGAAGACTTCCAGTACCTGCTGGACTGGCTGGACGAGGCTCAGCTGGATCGAGTGGGTGCCTTCACTTACAGCGCGGTGGAAGGGGCGCCGGCGAACGAGCTCGAAGGTGCGGTCCCCGAGGAGGTGAAGGAGAAACGCCTCGCTCGCTTTATGGCCAAGCAAGCAGAAATCTCAGCGGCGCGTCTTCAGGCGAAAATCGGTCGTACCATTGATGTGTTGATTGATGAAGTTGATGAAGAGGGTGCGATCGGTCGCTCGAAGGCCGATGCGCCAGAGATTGATGGCATGGTCTACCTGAACGATGAAACCGAACTCGTTCCCGGTCAGATTGTGCAGGCTGTCGTAGAGCATGTCGATGAGCATGACCTTTGGGCACGTTTGATCTGACTGTCGGCATCGTGTCAGCGAACTATCGCAAAAAGGTCTGGCAGGGTGGGTTTGGAGCCCCTTCCCAAAAATGTCGGAGGCCATGGATGGCCGGAGAGAAGCGCACAGGGATGTGCTTGTAGCGGTTTTTGGGAAGGGGCTCCAAACCCACCCCTCCCCACAATCCGAAGGCTAGGGCCAAAACAAGATGGCCCACGCCAATGCTAGCCGCCAAGCTTGCGAACAAGAATCTCATTGAACAGCTTGGGGTTACCCTGGCCCTTGGAAGCCTTCATCAGCGGCCCCATGAAGCCACCAAGCATCTTCTTGCGCTTCTTCGGATCTTCCTCGTTCTGGTATTGAGCCACCTGATCCGGCATGCCGGCCAGCACCTCATCAACCATGGATTCCAGGGCGCCGGTATCCGACACCTGCTTCAGGCCCTTGGCTTCAATAATGGCATCGACATCGTTGTTTTCGCCCGTCCATAGCGCCTCGAACACCTTCTTGGCACCGGCGGAGGACAGTGTGTTATCGGCGATGCGGGTCACCATGGCGCCCAGTTGTGCGCCGGTAATCGGCGCCTCGGCGACGGACTTCTCCTCCGCATTCAGGCGCGCGGAGAACTCGCCCTGAATCCAGTTGGCGGCCAGCTTGGCATCTTTGCCGTGTTCCACGGTTTCTTCGAAGAATGCAGCCAGTTTGGCGTCGGCAGACAGGATGCCAGCGTCATAGTCGTTCAGGCCGTATTGCTCCTTGAAACGCGCCCTGCGAGCGTCCGGCAGTTCCGGCAGGCGGCTGCGGGCGTCTTCGATGAAGGCATCGTCGATTTCCACCGGCAACAGGTCCGGGCAGGGGAAGTAGCGATAGTCGTTGGCTTCTTCCTTGGTGCGCATCGAGCGGGACTCGTCCCGGTCACCGTTGTACAGGCGGGTTTCCTGCACAATCACGCCACCGTCTTCCAGGATATCCATCTGCCGCTCCACCTCGTGGGCGATGGCCTGTTCCATGAACCGGAACGAGTTCAGGTTCTTGGTCTCGGTGCGGGTGCCCAGGGCGTCGGAGCCTTTTGGCTTCAGAGAGATGTTGACGTCAAAGCGCATGGAACCCTGGGACATATCGCCGTCGCAGATACCCAGCGAGGTAACAATGCTGTGCAGCTTTTTGGCAAAAGCCACGGCTTCCTCGGCGCTGGTCATATCCGGCTCGGTCACCACCTCAATCAGCGGCGTGCCGGCGCGGTTCAGGTCGATGCCGGTCATGCCATGATAATCCTCGTGCAGGGATTTGCCGGCGTCTTCTTCCAGGTGGGCGTGGTGAATGCGCACGCGCTTGGTGCTGCCATCGGCCAGGTCGATGTCGACGTAGCCGGGGCCAACGATGGGCTGGGCCAGTTGGGTGGTCTGGTAGCCCTTGGGCAGGTCCGGGTAGAAGTAGTTCTTGCGCTCGAAGACCGAGCGCCGGCCGATTTCGGCATTGGTGGCCAGGCCGAACATCACCGCGTAGCGGAACGCCTGCTCGTTGGGTACCGGCAGGGTGCCGGGCATCGCCAGGTCAACCGCGTTGGCCTGGGTGTTGGGCTCGGCACCGTAAGCGGTGCTGGAGCCGGAGAAAATCTTGGTCTGGGTGGCGAGCTGAACGTGAATTTCCAGCCCGATCACGATATCCCACTGCATGTGTTCGTCTCCTAATCCGGGCTTATTGAGGTTCACGCTGGTGCCAGTCGGTCACCTGCTGGAACTGATGGGCGGCGTTCAGCAGGCGGGCCTCGGAGAAGTAATCCCCGATGATTTGCAGTCCCACCGGCAAGCCGTCGACAAACCCGGCCGGCACCGACATGGCCGGAATACCCGCCAGGTTAATGGCGATGGTGAACACGTCTTCCAGGTACATGGATACGGGATCGGTGTTCTTCTCGCCCTGCCTGAACGCAGGCGTCGGCGACACCGGACTCATCAGCACGTCTACTTCCTTGAACGCGTTGATGAAATCCTGTTGGATCAGCCGGCGAACCTTCTGGGCCTTCAGGTAATAGGCATCGAAATAACCGGCGGAGAGGGCGTAGGAGCCCACCAGAATCCGGCGCTTCACCTCGTTACCGAAACCTTCCGCCCGGCTGCGGGTGTACATATCCATCAGATCTTTCGGGTCTTCGCAGCGGTAGCCGTAACGAACACCGTCAAACCTGGACAGGTTGGCGGACGCCTCAGCGGGGGCGATCACGTAATACGCTGCGATGGCCAGCTTGGCGTTGGGCAGCGACACCTCTTTTACCGTCGCGCCCAGCTTTTCATACTCGCGAATCGCGTTACGAACCTGCTCTTCCATAGCCGGAGCCAGCTGGTCACTGAAGTATTCCTTCGGCAGGCCAATCTTCAGGCCCTTCAGCGGCTCGTTCAGGGTGGCCGTGTAATCCGGTACTTCCCGGTCAATGCAGGTGGAGTCCTTCGGATCGTGCCCCGCCATCACATTCAACATCAGCGCGGCATCTTCTGCCGTGCGCGCCATCGGCCCGCCCTGATCCAGGGAAGAGGCAAAGGCAATCATCCCGTACCGTGACACCCGGCCATAGGTCGGCTTCAAGCCGGTGATGCCGCACAATGCCGCCGGCTGACGGATTGAACCACCGGTATCCGTGCCCGTCGCCGCCGGCACCAGTCGTGCCGCTACCGCAGCCGCAGAACCACCAGATGAACCACCCGGTACCCGCTTGTCACCACCGGACAGGCCCCAGGGGTTGGTCACGGCGCCATAAAAACTGGACTCGTTAGACGAGCCCATGGCGAACTCGTCCATGTTGGTCTTGCCCAGGCACACTGCGCCAGCCGCCTTGAAGTTAGCCGTCACGGTCGCGTCGTAGGGAGGTACAAAATTATCCAGCATTTTCGACCCGCAACTGGTGCGAATGCCGCTGGTGCAGAAGATATCCTTGTGAGCAAAGGGCACCCCGGTCCACACCGTGGCCTTACCCGCCGCCCGCATCTCGTCTGCAGCCCTGGCCTCGGCCAATGCCTGCTCGTCGGAGATGGTAATAAAGCTGTTGTACTTGCCGTCTTCTGTCTTCAGACGGTCCAGGAACTGCTGCGTCAGCTCCACACTCGAAATCCTGCCACTCTCCAGCTCTCTGGAAAGCTCTGCTACAGACTTGTTATGCATGATAAATCCCGAAATCTCTGATGGACGACCAAATCACTCGATAACCCTGGGCACCAGATACAACCCATCCTCGGTAGCCGGCGCAATCGCCTGGAACGCCTCCCGCTGATTGGTTTCGGTAACCACATCCGGCCGCAGCTTCTGCACCGCATCCAGCGGATGGGCCATCGGCTCCACCGAATCGGTATCCGCGGCACTCAACTGATCCACCAGATCCAGAATATTGCCCAGATCCTTTTCCAGAGCCGAAACCTGCTCGCCGTCCACTTTGATGCGGGCGAGCACGGCAACTTTCTCGATGTCCTCGCGGGAAATGCTCACGTTGCCTCCAAAAAGCGTGTGTGAAAACAATTTAATGTCAGGTTAGAAGCCAGGAATAGCGTATGGGGATGCTTGTGAGGATGGCTTTCCAAAACTGTGCGAAGCCATGGATGGCGGAGCTCAAGCGACACAGGGATGTGCCGAAGGAGCGTGTTTTGGAAAGCCATCCTCACAAGCAGCCATGCTCCACGGTTAACTGCGCGCGGAATCCTGGCGACAACAAAGCCCGACATATTAGCAGAACCGCGCGCAACATTGGCCCCGTCTAAAGCCATAAAATGTGAGAATGGTAAGCCCCGAAGCCCCGATGGCGCCTTGCCTGAGTAGGTGCTCACTGCTAAAGTTGCCGCATTCTTTTCTGCAACCGCAACTCTCAGGTTGAAACAACACGAATGTTAATCAAAAGACTCCGAGGCTTATTCTCAAGCGACCTGTCCATCGACCTGGGCACCGCCAACACCCTTATCTACGTGCGCGAACGCGGCATTGTACTTAACGAACCCTCTGTCGTGGCCATCCGCACCAATAACTCCCAGAAAATGGTCGCTGCCGTCGGGTCCGAAGCCAAACGCATGTTGGGCCGCACCCCGGGCAATATTACCGCCATCCGTCCCATGAAAGATGGTGTGATCGCCGACTTCGTCGTGACCGAAAAAATGCTCCAGCACTTTATTCACAAAGTGCACGAAAACAGTTTCATTACCCCGAGTCCCCGCGTACTCGTGTGTGTGCCCAGCAAATCTACCCAGGTAGAGCGCAAGGCCATCCGCGAATCGGCCCTGGGTGCAGGCGCCCGCGAGGTGTTCCTGATCGAAGAACCCATGGCGGCTGCCATTGGTGCCGGCCTGCCGGTGGAAGAAGCCAGCGGCTCCATGATTGTCGACATCGGTGGCGGTACCACCGAGATCGCGATTATCTCCCTGAATGGCATCGTCTATGCCGAATCCGTCCGGGTTGGTGGCGACAAGTTCGACGAAGCCATCGTTACTTACGTCCGTCGCAACTACGGCAGCCTGATCGGCGATTCCACAGCCGAGCGTATCAAGCATGAAATCGGCTGTGCCTATGAAGGCCTGGAAGTGCGCGAAATCGACGTTCGTGGTCGCAACCTGGCTGAAGGTGTGCCCCGGGCCTTCACCCTGAACAGCGAAGAAATTCTCGACGCGCTTCAGGAATCCCTGGCCCAGATCGTCCAGACCGTGAAGAGCGCCCTGGAGCAGTCTCCGCCTGAGCTGGCCTCCGACATCGCTGAGCGCGGCATTGTGCTGACCGGTGGCGGTGCGCTGCTGCGGGGCCTGGACAAGCTCATCAGCGAAGAGACCGGCCTGCCGGTCATTATTGCGGAAGATCCGCTGACCTGCGTAGCCCGTGGCGGCGGTAAAGCCCTGGAAGTGATTGATCGCGGTGGCATCGGAATGTTCTCCCAGGAGGGGTAACCCCGTGGGAGGGCTAAGCCATTAAGACCATATTCGTCCAGGGGCCGGTACCCGGTTTCCGGCTGTTTCTCGTCGTTCTGTTATCGGCAGCGTTAATCGCTGCCGATGCCCGTTTTGACAAGCTCACCACCGTCCGCAGCACTCTCGCCACCGGGCTGGCTCCGGTGTACTGGCTTGGCAATGCCCCATATTCCTTTGCCGACTGGTTTTCCGGCCTGTTTGTCAGCCGCGATGATCTGCAGCAGGAGAACGAAGAGCTCAAAACCCGCCTGCTGATTCTGGAACGCCGTGCTCTCAAGTACGCGGCTCTGGCGTCGGAGAATAACGAGCTGCGCCGGCTGCTGAATTCTTCCGAAGTACTGGATGACCGGGTCATTGTGGGCGAAGTGGTGGGGGTCTCCCCGGATCCGTTCTCCCACGAGATCATCATTAACAAGGGCGAGAGTGATGGTGTCACGACCGGTCAGGCGGTACTGGACGCAGAGGGCCTGATGGGCCAGGTGATCCAGACCAGCCAGTTCACCTCCCGTGTCCTCCTGGTGTCCGACAGCAGTCACGCCGTTCCCGTTGAGGTGGTGCGTAATGGTCTGCGTTCGATTTTGCTGGGTAACGGCGAAACCGATGAGCTGGATCTGGTTCACGTACCGGATACTGCTGACATCCGCGAGGGCGACATGCTGGTCAGTTCCGGTCTTGGCGGGCGATTCCCCCGAGGCTACCCGGTGGCAGAGGTCAGTTCCATCGTCAAAGAGCCGGGGGAGCCTTTTGTGACCATTCAGGCCGCGCCGAAAGCCCGCCTCAACCAGAGTCGGCTGGTGCTGATCGTGTTTCAGCCGGAAGAGCGCTCGGTGCCCGAAAATGGGCAGACGGCCCCGGATAACGAGGAGGCAAACTGATGTTGTCTGTCATCAGTTATCCGCTGTTCGCCATCACCGTGGTGTTATCGTTGGTGCTGAGTATCTCCCTGTTTCCGGTGGACTGGTTTCAGTTTCGCCCGGAGTGGCTCGGACTGATTGTCTTCTACTGGACCTTCCGCGCCCCGGCCCAGTTTGGCATTTTGATGGCCTGGTGCCTGGGGTTGTTACTGGATATTCTCGAGTCTACCCCGCTGGGCGTGAATGCCATGGGCATGGCCCTGATCGCCTTTCTGGTGCTGACCATTCACCAGCGGTTGCGGATGTATCCGCTGCCTCAGCAGTGCCTGATGGTGTTTCTGTTATTGGGCATCAACCAGATGCTGGTGCATTTCGTGAAACAGTTACTGGGTGCTGAAAGCGCCGGTTTCAGCTACTTGTGGCCAGCCTTGACGAGCGCTCTGGCCTGGCCTGTGGTCAGTGGCGTACTGGACACAATCAACCGTAAACTGGGATAACTGTATGAGCTGCCTCATTCTGGCCTCGGCATCACCGCGCCGCGCTGAGTTGCTGAGACAGATCGGTGCTGACTTTCAGGTGGCGCCTGCCGAGATAGACGAGACTCCGCAACCGGGTGAAGCGGCTCAGCACTATGTTGAGCGCCTGGCCCGGGAGAAAGCCTCTTGTGTTGCCGGTGAGGCCCCGGGTGCCCGGGTACTGGGGTCTGACACCTCTGTGGTTATAGACGGAGAGATTCTTGGGAAACCGGAGTCCGATACTCAGGCTTGTGAGATGTTGCGCCGGTTATCTGGAAGAACCCATCAGGTGATGACCGCGATCGCTCTGGCCCAGGATCAGAAGTGTCGGTCATTGGTGGTGGTCACCGATGTCAGCTTTCGGGAGCTCTCAGAAGCCGAAATTGTCGCCTACGTCGCCACCGGTGAACCCATGGACAAGGCAGGAAGCTACGGAATTCAGGGACGTGGTGGTATCTTTGTTCGGGAACTCAAGGGCAGCTACAGCGCTGTGGTGGGTTTGCCCCTGCAGGAAACCGCAGAGTTATTGGCAGATGCCGGCGACCCTGTCTGGCGCCACTGGCCATGCAGTAAGGAGGGCCAAGCATGAGTGAAGAGATCCTGATCAACGTGACTCCGGTGGAAACCCGGGTCGCCCTCGTTGAAAACGGCATGTTGCAGGAAGCCTATATCGAGCGCACCAGTCGCAAGGGGATTGTCGGCAACATCTACAAGGGCAAGGTCGTTCGGGTGCTGCCCGGCATGGAAGCCGCGTTCGTGGACATCGGCCTGGAACGGGCGGCTTTCATTCATGCGTCCGACGTCGTCAGTGGCCAGACATCAGGCGACGAACCGTCAGACGCCCCCCGGACCGTGCCGGATATCCGTACCCTGTTGCGGGAGGGGCAGTCCCTGGTGGTGCAGGTAACCAAGGACCCGATTGGTACCAAGGGTGCGCGACTCACCACCCAGCTTTCCATTCCCTCCCGTTATCTGGTGTTCATGCCAGGCGTTTGCCATGTCGGGATTTCCCAGCGCATTGAAGATGATAATGAGCGCGCGCGGCTGAAATCCCTGATCGAGGAAGGCGCAGCGGAACATGATGATGTGCAGGGTGGCTATATCATCCGCACCGCGGCGGAGGCTGCCTCGGCCGAAGATCTGATTGCTGATATGACCTACCTGCACCGGCTAAGCCAGTCGATCCAGGAGCGCATTGCCAAAGCGCCGGCACCCTCAGTGGTCTATCAGGATTTGCCGTTGTTTATTCGCACCATCCGGGATCTGATCCGACCGCAAACTGAAAAAGTGCGTATTGATAGTCGCGAGAGCTATCAGCGGGTAATGGAGTTTGTCAAAGAGTTCGTCACTGAGTTTGCCGACAAGGTGGAGTACTACCCCGGTGAGCGGCCTATCTTTGACCTGTATTCGGTTGAAGATGAAATCCAGAAAGCCCTGAGCCGCAAGGTGCAGCTCAAATCCGGTGGCTATGTGATCATCGATCAGACCGAAGCGATGACGACCATCGACATCAACACCGGTGCCTTTGTGGGCCACCGCAATCTGGAAGAGACCATCTTCAAAACCAATCTGGAAGCCGCCCGGGCGATCAGTCGTCAGCTTCGGCTGCGGAATCTGGGCGGGATCATCATCATCGACTTTATCGACATGGAAGATCCCGAACACCAGCGCCAGGTGCACCGGATGCTGGAGAAAATGCTGGAACGGGATCACGCCAAAACCAAGATCACCGGCGTTTCCGAGCTGGGACTTGTGGAGATGACCCGAAAACGCACCACCGAAAGCCTGGGTCAGGTTCTGTGCGAGCCGTGTCCGATCTGTGACGGCCGGGGATTCCTGAAAACCGCCGAAACCGTGTGCTACGAAATCTTCCGGGAAATCCTGCGCGTTAACCGTGCCTATGAGGCGGAGAATTACCTGGTGATGGCGTCCCAGAAGGTGGTGGACCGCCTGCTGGATGAAGAGTCAGACAACGTTGCGGACCTTGAAACCTTTATCAGTAAAACCATTCGCTTCCAGGTTGAGCCTTTCTACAGCCAGGAACAGTACGACGTTGTTTTGCTCTGACACCTGAGCAGCAGGGCGTTGCAGGGAGCTGAGTCTTATGTCGATCCGCGAGCCGGACAGTTCGCAACCAGCCGAGGATGAGCGCGGTCTGGTTGCCCGCGGGTTGGCGGTTTTTGCCAGTGTGGTCTGGTGGTCCATCCTGACGCTGCTGGTGTTATTCGCACTCTATGTTGGTGTCGGTCGCCAGCTCACCTCCAATATCAACAGCTTTTCTGATGAACTGGCGGCTTCGCTCTCCGAAGCCACAGGCCTGGATGTGTCTGTTGGCCGTTTATCCTCCCAATGGTATTGGCTGGATCCCTCCATTACCGCCAAAGATATCACCATCAATTCCCCGGATTCAGACCGCATAGCCGCAGAACTTGAGCACCTGGAATTGCGGCTCGATTTTTTTGCCTCCCTGTTCCGCTTCCGCCTGGTGTTCCGCAATTTTGACGCTGACGGTCTGGCGTTAACGGTGGTTCGCCCTACCGAGGATCCATTTATCAATCCGGTGGAAGAGATTGTGGAGCTGGCCGAGCCGGGTGCGCCGGAACTTCAGGAATGGATTCGCCTGGCAGGCCGCTGGTTGTCGGATCCGGAAGTCCGGGTGACACGGGTCAGCCTGGCGCTGGGCCCAAGCCGACAGAACCTTCGTTTTCTGGATATTCCTCAGCTTGATCTGTCCTACCAGGGCGGCTTGTTCCAGGCCGCAGGCCGGGCCATGCAGAGTGGTACAACCACACAGCTGGCCAGTTTTGCTCTGGTAGGGCAGCGGTTTTTCAGGGGTGAGTTTACCGGTCAACTCTACCTGGATGTGGATTCCGGTCGACTGTTCGACGGCCTGATTGATGATCTGAACTGGCGGGGCATACGCGTTGAAGGCTTCGATCTGGGGGGCAGTGCCTGGTTAAGCTTTGAGGATGGCGAGCTGCAGCAGGTTCAGGGTCAGGTTCGCACTCCCTATCTTCAGTTAGGTGTTAACCGTGAATCGCTGGCGCCTCTTGAAGATATCCAGGCTCACTTCGGTTGGCGGCGGGGGGAGGCCCTACGTTTGCAGAAGCTTCGCTGGGACTGGATTGGCGATCAGGTTCTGCCGTTCAGTGTTCGCATCGAGGACGGTCAGAATGAGCTCAAGCTGGTGGCAGACTCACTGCCGCTCAAGCCTTTGCGGCGATTGGTTCAGGCCCTGGAGCTGCTGCCGGATGCTGCCAGTGAGGCGCTGGAGCATTACCAGCCTGCGGGTTTTCTGGACGATATGTTGTTTACTCTGCCAGAGCAGGGCTCCCATTTCTCGTTAAGTGCCAGATTGCGGGAGTTCGGGGTGCGGGCCTGGTCTGGCGCCCCCCGCGCCGAGGGGCTATATGGCTTTATCCAGATGAATTCAGACAGTGGCAGGGTGACCCTGGATACACCAGAACCCGTCATGCTGGGCTTTCCGCAGTTGTTCAACACTGACTGGACGCTGGACTCCCTATCCGGAACCGTCGCCTGGACCCTGGAAGGAGGGATCACCAGGGTATTCTCCGATGATCTGGAGTTTATCTATCGCTCAGATACCCGGTTAAGCGGCGCGTTTGACCTGCGGCTGGATCGATTCGGGGAGGACAATCTTGGTTTGAGCGTCGGCGTAGAAGGCGGCAATGCCGATATGCTGGCGGATTTCGTGCCGGCGAATGCTGTGGGCGACGGGCTTTATGAATGGCTCACCAACAGTATTCCGGAGGCCGGTATCCGGGGGCAGTACTATGGCCACGGCCGTATTGATTCCTCCGCGCCGTCTGGATCGTTTGTTTCCTCCATGTGGTATGAATTCGATAACGCCACGATTCGATACGACCAGCGCTGGCCCGCTGTGGAGCAGGCCAGCGGGCGGGTCGAGATCCAGAATGCCGACACGCGGGTAATGCTCGCTCGGGGCGAGATCGGTGGGTTGGAGCTGGAAAACGCCAGTGTTCACGTCCTTCCCGGAGATGGGGAAGCTGGCACGCTGGTGCGCGTAGATGCAGTGTCGACGGTTCCGGCAGAGAGAATACCCTGGTGGCTGGCCAATACTCCGTTGGGGGAATTGTTGGGATACGGTAACACCCGTGCCCGTTATGACGGGGAGTTTGAGCTGAGTCTTGGGCTGGAGCTACCGCTATCGCAAGGGCAGGACACCCGGGTTACGGCGCAGGTAAAAACCGACAATGCCGGATTCCAATTACCGGATGCGGGACTTCGCTGGCAGAATATTCGGGCTGACCTGACTTACGACAGTGTTGATGGATTTTCCGGGCCACCGGTCACTGCCCGTTTTTTCGATCAACCGGTCAGTGTCGTTTTTTCCACCGCGGAGGCCGGCGATGCCATGCTGATACGCCAGCAAGGTGGTCTGAAGCTGCCAGGCTCCCTGGCGGCCTTTGGCCTGGCTAACGATGCGGCGCGCGGGCTTTCCGGAGAGCTTGTCTACACCGCAGAGCTGGAATTAGGCGGTGCCAGCGAGCCGGTGATTTCCCTGTTTTCAGACCTTGAAGGTCTGCAGGTGGATTGGCCCAAACCACTGGCAAAGACCGCGCGCGAGCGAACCCCCCTGTCGGTCCGGGTTGATCCGTTCCAGAGCGAAGGCGTGGCGATCGCTGCGCAATGGCAGGATCGTCTGGACGCTGAACTCCGTTTTAAGGAGACGGGCTTCGAGCTGGTCTTCGAACATTTGAATCTGGGCGCTCACCATCTGACCAATATCGCCATTGATGCGCTTGAGCTGGAAGACCGGTGGGTCGTTCACACCGACTCGGATCGGGCCCAGGGCAGGGTGGTGTTACCCAGGGAAGGGGGCACGGTAGAGGCCGACTTTGCAACCCTGCGCCTGGTACGGGAGACCAGTGCCGCAGAGCAGGACAACGAATTTCTGACTCTTGAGGAGCAGTTGCAGGCGTTCAGGGAGCTGGATATGGGAAATTGGCCCGACATTGATGCCAGAATCTCGGATCTCCGGCTGGATGGCGAGTCTGCGGGAAGCTGGCGTTTCAAGCTGCGCCCTGAACCCTATCGGTTGCGTGTGCAGGAGGTGGAAGGCCGGCTTGGATCCCTGGTGTTGTCCGGCGATATGACCTGGAGCATTGTAGACGATCGGGAAACCACCCGGTTTACTGGTAAGCTGGAGGGCGGGGCCCTTAAGGATCTGGAAGCGCTGACTGGCAGCACCATTCCGATGACCAACGAAGAAACGGCGGTTGAACTGGATCTGGATTGGCCTGGAAGCCCGAATAACATTTCTCTCAGCAAGATAAGCGGCACGGTCAGTGCCCGCCTGGACGACGGCATGATCATGGAGCAGAGCAATTCGGCGCAATTGTTCCGGATTTTCAACCTGCTGAACACCGATACGCTCTGGCGCAGGTTGCGGCTGGATTTCTCGGATCTGTACGAACGGGGCGTCGCCTTTGACGCCATTTCCGGTAAAGCCAACATCATAAATGGCCTGGTGACCATGGATCCGGAACTGCAACTGGTGGGTCCGTCCGGCGCGTTCAAACTCAGTGGCAATACCAACATGGCCGAAGAAACGTTGGATATGCGCCTGGTCCTAGTGCTACCCGTGACACAGAATCTGCCCCTGGCTGCCATACTGATGGGGGCGAGCGCCCCCATCGGCGGCGCCTTGTTCGTGCTCGATAAAATTCTGGGCGACCCGTTGAGCAAACTGACCAGTGCGACGTACAGTGTCACAGGAACCTGGAGCAATCCGGAAGTGGATCTGCGGGGCGTGTTCGATACCGGTGAGTAAGGAGGCCATGATGGTTCAGGTCGCGGCAATACAAATGGTCAGTACCCATGACATCGATGCCAACCTTGAAGAGGCCCGCAGACTGCTGGCTGAAGCGGCAGGCGCAGGGGCGAAGGTGGCGGTGTTGCCCGAGAACTTCGCCGTTCTGGCCACCGCGCAGATGCTGGAGTGCGGCCGCCGGGAGGCGGGTAGTGAGCCTGTTATCCGTCGCTTTCTGGCCGAGCAGGCCCGGTCATTGGGGCTCTGGATTGTCGGCGGTTCCCTGCCGTTGGCCAGTCGGCGAGATGGTTCAGTGATAACAGACCGGGTACGCGCCACCTGTCTGGTGTACAACGATCATGGCGAAGAAGTGGCCCGCTACGACAAGATTCACCTGTTTGACGCCATGGTTGAAGACGCCCACGGCCAGTATCGGGAATCGGATACCTTTGAGCCCGGTGATCAGGCGATTACGGTGGATACGCCGGCCGGACGACTGGGGTTGGCGATCTGTTACGACCTTCGCTTTCCAGAACTGTTCCGGGCCTTGAGAGAGCAGGGCGCCGAATGGGTCTGCCTGCCCAGCGCCTTTACCTGGCAGACGGGCAATGCCCATTGGCACGCCCTGATACGCGCCCGCGCCATTGAAAACCAGGTCTGGGTGGTGGCGCCGGGGCAAGGGGGGCAGAACAGTAGCCGGCGAAGAACCTATGGCCACAGCCTGATCTGCGATCCCTGGGGTAAGATCGTCAGTGAGTTCGACGAAGGTCCGGGCATGGCTTGCGCCAATCTGGACCTGGAGCAACTGCATCAGTTGCGAAGCCGTATGCCCGTGTGGGAGCACCGGCGGCTCTGATTACTGCTCGGCGTCGTCGATCCATTCCCGCAGAGCCCGGAACAGCTTTCGGGCCTGGCCGGTATTCTTGCCTTTTTCGACTTCCTTGCGGGCATTGCGCACCAGATTGCGCAGGTGCTGTACATCGGCCGAAGGGCAGTAATCAATAAACTCTCCTACCACCTTGTCACCTTCGGAAATCATCCGGTCGCGCCAGCGCTCGGCCAGATGGTGTCGGCGGGTATGCTCTTCGCTGCCAGCGTGGAAGGCGTCGATGGCACGGCCAATAGCTTCGGGGTCGTCCTCCTGGCGCAACACCTTACCAATGTACTGCAAGTGTCGCCGGCGGGCCTCACGCTGGGGAATCCGGCGTGATTCAATGATCGCCGCTTTCAGGGTCTCGCTGATGCTCAGGGTGGCCAGCTGTTCGTCGTTCAGGTCCAGCATGCGTTTGCCCAGATCCTGAAGCGCGTGCATTTCGCGCTTCAGCTGCGATTTGCTGGGGCCAAGGTCGTCCTGGAATTCGTCGTCAAATTGGTCAGTCATGGTAGGTCACAGGTTGCTCAGGCATAGAAAATGGTGGCCAGTCCCAGGAAGGCCATGAAGCCGACAACGTCGGTTACGGTGGTGAGTATCACACTGCCGGCCAGGGCCGGGTCAATGTTCCGGGATTTCAGGAACAGTGGTAAGACGGTGCCCACCAGCGCCGCCGCCACCAGGTTAATCACCAGTGCCGCTGCGATGATGGCGCCAATCAGCCAGTCCTGGAACCAGACCACCGCGGCGGTGGCAACCACCACCGCCCACAGCAGGCCGTTCAGCACTCCGGACAGAAACTCACGGTTCAGCAGCCAGCCCACGTTGGCGCCGCTGATCTGGCCAACGGCCATGCCCCGGATTACCAGGGTCAGAGTCTGGCTACCGGCAATGCCGCCCATGCTGGCCACAATTGGCATCAGTACGGCCAGTGCAACGACTTTGGCAATAGTGTCTTCAAACAGTCCAATCACGGCCGATGCGGTAAAGGCCGTGATCAGATTAATGCCCAGCCAGACCGCGCGCCGGCGGGTGGTCTTCATCACCGGGGCAAAGGTGTCCTCGTCTTCATCCAGACCAGCCATACTCATCAGGGAATGGTCTGCGTCCTCACGGATAACGTCGACCACGTCATCGATGGTGATCCGGCCCAGCAGCTTGTTGGTCTCATCCACCACAGGGGCAGAAATCAGGTCGTAGCGTTCGAACAGAGTGGCGACCTTGGTATCGGACAGCGACACGGGAATGGGTTCAATGTCTGTGTCCATCACTTCCCGAACGGTAGCCGCGGGATTGGATACCAGCATCCGGGTAATGGGCAGCATGCCGATAAACTCGTCCCGACGGCTGACCACAATCAGGCTGTCGGTCATCGGGGGCAGGCTGCGGTGACGGCGCAGGTAGCGCAACACAACGTCGATGCTGATGTCCGGCCGCACCGTGATGGTGTCGGTGTTCATCAGGCCGCCAGCAGTGTCCTCCGGGTAAGCGAGGACTTCCTCTACCCGCTGACGGTCTTGCTCGTCCATGGTGTCCAGGACTTCCTGGATCACCGTGTCCGGCAATTGCTGAAGCAAGTCGGCCAGGTCATCCGACTCGAAATCTTCCAGAATGTCCGCCAGCTCCTGCGCGTTCAGCTGGCTCAGGAAGTAGCTACGAATATCGTCGCCAAGGTACTGGAGGACTTCCCCTTCCAGCTGCTTGTCGACCAGGTTCCAGAGCAGGGCCCGTTGGCGTGGTGGCGAGGATTCCAGAAGGTGAGCAATATCGCTGGGGCTCAGACCGCCATTCAGAATGCGGGCCACCTGCTTGAGGGCACCACTGTCCAGCGCTTCACTGAGTGAGCGAAGGCGTTGGCGGGCCTGGCTTTTTTCCAGAATGTCGGTCATTGAACCACCTGCGATCAGAAAACCTTTGCATTATAGCGGAGTTAGGTGGCACACGTGAGAAAGGATTGTAGGTGAATGACGAAACCGGAGGTTATTCCCCTTCACCAAAATAATCGTTGATCAGGGCAGCCAGCGCGTCGATGGCATCCTGTTCGTCCGGGCCATCGGCAACCAGTTCCACTTCGGTGCCCTGGCTGGCGGCCAGCATCATCACCTGCATGATGTTCTTGGCGTCTACGTCCCGGCCTTTGCCGCGGATTCGCACCTTGCTGTCAAAGTCTGATGCGGTGGCCACAAGCTTCGCCGTGGCCCGCGCATGCAGGCCGAGTTTGTTGATGATGGTGATGGGGCGGCAAATCATAGGCGCTCAGATTTCTCCCCGGGCTTGAAGGTGTGGCAGTTCGGTGTGGCGCACCTGCACATTGCGGTAATTGTCGCGGAAATAGCGTCCGAGCTGCTCACACACATAAACGGAGCGGTGCTGGCCACCGGTGCAACCGATGGAAATGGTCATGTAGCTACGATTGCTGTCGGCAAACGAGGGCAGCCAGGTATTCAGGAAGCCCGTGACGTCATCCACCATCTGACGTGTCAGCGGTTCCCGTTCAAGAAATTCGATGACCGGCTGATCAACGCCGGTGTGCTTGCGCAGGCTGGTGTCCCAGTATGGATTGGGCAGGCAGCGGACGTCGAAGACGTAGTCTGAATCCACCGGCACGCCATGTTTGAAGCCAAAGGACTGGAACAGCAGTGCCAGTTCCTGATCCTTGCGGCCGGCCACGCGCTGCTTGATCATGTCGCGTAGCTCATACATGGAGAGCCCGGTCGTGTTGACGTAAAGATCGGCCAGCTTTGACAGGGGTTCCAGTAATTGCTTTTCGTTGGTGATTGCCTCCCGCAGAGACGTCTTGTCATCGCTCAGCGGATGCTTGCGGCGGGTTGCGTGAAAGCGCTGCAGCAGTGACTGTTCGTCGGCATCCAGGAATATGATTTCAACCTCGACACCGGTCTGCTTCAGTTGCTGGTAGATGGTTTCAAAATTGGCCAGCTCGGCGGACAGGTTACGGGCATCAATACTCACGGCCATTTTTTTCAGCCGGCCGGGCGCTTCCTGGGTGGCCGCCTCTCGGGTCAGCGGGAACAGCAAGCCAATGGGCAGGTTGTCGATGCAGTAGAATCCCAGGTCTTCCAGCACATGCAGAGCCGTACTCTTGCCGGAACCGGATCGGCCACTGACGATAATCAGCTTCATGGGACTGTTTCTCCTTCAATCTGCCTGGCAGCCTGTCCAGATATCAGGCTGATCTCAGTGATTACTCTCCGCCATACGCTGGTAAAGGTTCGCGGCATCTTCACACTGGCGCAGCCGGGCGCAGAAGGTGCTGTCATTGAAGCGCTCCGCCAGCTGGCTCAGTAACTCCAGGTGTTCACTGGTGGCTTCTTTGGGGACGATCAGTGCAAACACCAGATCTACCGGCTGGTTATCGATAGCATCAAAGTCTACCGGCTCCTCCAGAGTCATCAGCACGCCGATGACCCGGTCCAGGCCTTCCAGTCGGCAGTGGGGGATGGCAATACCCTCGCCGATACCGGTGCTACCCAGCCGTTCGCGGGAGACCAGATTGTTGAAGATCTGGGTGTCGCTGAGGATTTCATCCTGAAAGTGAATCCGTTCAGCGATGAACTCCAGCACACGTTTCTTGCTTGAGGCCGGCACCTTACACAGGGTCAGTTCAGGGGCAAGAATATTGTCGATGGTCAGGGATGGCTCGCTCATGGATCGACTGCATGTCCGTAAAAAAAAGGCTGCGGCCGGTTAGCCCCGCCGCAGCTCGTTTCATGAAACACCCGGTAAGGTTCGCGCTTCAGCGACCGCCGTTACCGTGCATCCGGTCTACGTTCTTTTCCTTGTGCTTGAGGATCTGACGGTCCAGCTTGTCGACCAGAGCGTCGATTGCGGCGTACATGTCCTCATTTTCTGCCTTTGCGTGAATCTCACCACCAATCACGTGCAGCGTGGCTTCCGCCATCTGGCGCACCTTCTCGACCTCCAGGGTGACCTGGCAGTTACTGATATGGTCGAAGTGACGCTCCAGCTTCTCGAACTTGGTGTTGACGTAATCCTTCAGAGCGGGAGTCAGTTCTACGTGATGGCCTGAAATGTTGAGTTGCATAGGCGTCTCCTGTTGTCATACTGCCGGCGTGCTTGCCGGCTTGCATGCCAGTGCATCTTGCACCGGCGAAAGTTTAAACCAGGCGTTTTCGTTCGTTCGAGGGAGGAATATGCATGGCCTCCCGGTATTTGGCGACGGTACGCCGCGCCACGTTGATTCCCTGTTCCCCTAGCATGGCTGCAATTTTGCTATCGCTCAATGGCTTTTTCGGGGTTTCCTCGGCAATCAGCTTCTTGATCATCGCCCGGATGGCTGTAGACGAGCATTCGCCGCCCTCGGCGGTGCTGACGTGGCTGGAGAAAAAGTACTTCAGCTCAAAAATACCGCGGGGCGTGTGCATGTACTTCTGGGTGGTAACCCGGGAAATCGTGGACTCGTGCATTTCCACCGCCTGGGCAATGTCAGACAGGATCAGAGGCTTCATGGCTTCTTCGCCCTGATCGAGGAACCCTTGCTGGTGTTCAACGATGCGGGTGGCCACTTTCAGCAGGGTTTCATTCCGGCTTTGCAGGCTCTTGATAAACCATTTCGCTTCTTGCAGCTGGTCGCGCAGGTAGGTGTTATCGGCACTGCTGTCAGCCCGGCGGATCAGTGACGCGTAGCTGGCATTCACCCGGATACGCGGAGCGATTTCCGGGTTGAGTTCAACCCGCCAGCGGCCTTCGTGTTTGCGTACGATGACGTCCGGGATAACGTAATCCGGTTCGGCCCGGTCCACGACATCGCCAGGGCGAGGGTTCAGGCTGGTGATCAGGGCCAGTACCTGTTTCAGCTGGTCTTCCTTGAGCCGGCTGCGGCGCAACAGCTGTGCGTAGTCCCGGTTGCCAAGCAGATGCAGGAACTGGGTAACCACCAGTCTCGCCTGGCGCAGCCAGGGGGTATCCGGTGGCAGCTGGTTGAGCTGAATCAGCAGGCATTCCTGGAGATCCCGAGCGAACACGCCGGGCGGGTCGAAGTGTTGCAGGCGGTGGAGTACCGCTTCCACTTCGTCCAGTTCCAGCGGATCTTCTTCGGATTCGTCCAGCAGCCCTGCGTGAATGTCCTCGATGTCAGACGTCAGGTAGCCGCGCTCATCCACGGCATCCAGCAGCGCGTGGGCAATGGCCTGATCCCGCTCGCTCAGGGGCGTCAGGTTCAGCTGCCACTCGAGGTGATCCTGCAGGGTTTCGGTGGGCGAATTACGAGTCTCGAAATCCGATTCGTGCTCGTCTTCGCCCTTGCTGGCCGGAGCCGGGGCAGACTGGTAGATGTCATCCCAGGCGGTATCAACCGGCAGATCATCAGGAATGTTGTCCGGAATATCGTTCTCGGACGACCAGTCTGGGCCGTTCTCGGTTTCGTCCCAGTCCGGGCTCGCGTCCTGGTGGCTGTCGTCCTGGGTGGTCTCAGAGCCGGAAGCTTCGCTGTGCTCGTGCTCTTCGCGTTCGTCGCCTTCAGCGTGCTCATCGTCCTCGGAGGTTTCCAGCATGGGGTT
>NZ_DIHV01000025.1:0-10472 GCF_002420325.1 Marinobacter sp. UBA5687 | reverse complement strand
GCCTGCTGCAGCTGGGGCGTCATGGTCAGACTCTGGCCCAGCTTAAGCTGTAATGAGGCTTTCATAACCATGGCTCAAGATCCATAACTCGTGGGCATCCCGGTTGTTGCTTTGCCGGCGCACAGGCCGAAAAAAATGTTGTACGCTGGTTACTTGCCATTGTCTGTAGACAGTATAAGCAAGTTTTTTGCCGAGTTTACTTGCTACAGATCATCAAAACAATCAGGCCTCGGATAAACCCTGTTTTATCAGGTCAGAGCCGGAACTCGTCGCCCAGATATACTTCTTTCACCTGCTGGTTTGCCAGAATGGCTTCGGCATTGCCGGAGGCAATGATGTGGCCTCCGGAAACGATGTAGGCATTCTCGCAGATGTCGAGGGTTTCCCGAACGTTGTGGTCGGTGATCAAGACCCCGATGCCCTTGTCCCGAAGGTGCCGGATGATGTGCTTGATGTCACTCACTGAGATGGGGTCTACGCCCGCGAAGGGCTCGTCCAGCAGAATAAAGGCAGGCTCCATGGCCAGCGCCCGGGCGATTTCAACCCTGCGGCGTTCGCCGCCGGATAGTGCCATACCCACGCTGTCCCGGATGTGAGTAATGTGGAACTCTTCCAGCAACTCTTCCAGCTTGGCGTCCCGTTCCGCCCGGCTCATGCCTTTGCGGGTTTCGAGGATGGCCATGATGTTGTCCCGTACGGTCAGTTTGCGGAACACGGAGGCTTCCTGGGGCAGGTAGCCGATGCCCTTGCGGGCGCGGCCATGCATCGGCAGCGGGGTGATGTCCTGGGTGTCGATGGTGATCCGGCCGTGATCCGCAGGCACCAGGCCCACGATCATGTAGAAGCAGGTGGTCTTGCCGGCGCCGTTGGGGCCGAGCAGGCCGACAATCTCGCCGGAGCGAATTTCCAGAGAAACGTCCAGCACCACTTTTTTCTGCTTGTAGCTTTTTGCCAGATTACTGGCCCTGAGAACTGCCATCCGAACCTTTCCCGTCACTGGATTGAGCTGAATTACGAGGCTGAATCACCATTTCCACCCGGCCGGAGCCGCCGTCGGATGGCGTGCCGCCTTCCGCAGTAACAACGCGGCGAACGGTGTCGTAGTGGATGACATCGCCCCGGAATACGTTGCCACCCTGTTCGATGACGGCCTGTCTTTCAAAAATGACCAGGTTTTCATCGCCAGACCAGGTGATGTTCAGGGCCTTGGCATCGGTCATGCCTTCGCCTTCCTGGCCAGGTTGCCGGTAATGGGCGGGGTTGCCGGCGGCTTCAATCCGGCTGACACCTTGTTGGTTCCGGTAAAGTACCACCCGATCCGCTTCCAGCCGGGTTTCGCCCTGAATCAGTTCGACAGCGCCGGTGTAAACGGCCGTACCGGCGCTATCGTCCAGGCGGGCAGAATCGGCACTGACCTTGATGGGGATGTCTGAATCCAGATTGAATGCCGATACAGGGCCGGCCAGCAATGCCATGGCCAGAATCACTGGCCGGCAGAAAGATCGTTTACCTGACGGTTTCATATTGTCCCTCTACCCGGGAGTTGAGTTCGAGAATGCGTTCGTCGATCCAGGCTTTCATGCCGGTGGAGCGGGTGACGCCGAAAGGCTCGGTGATGGACACCGGATGGTCTGTGTAGACGGTGCCGTTGCTGTTGTCCAGGGTCAGTGCCTCGGTTTCGAGAACGGCTTCGCGGCCTTCGGACTGTCGGGTCAACCGGACGTTCCCCGTAAGTTCCAGCTTTTCATTGTTCTGCTGAAGGCTACCTTCATTGGACTCGATGAGCCAAGGTTCGGGGCTGCCCTCACTGAAAAGCCGGGCTCTCGGCGTGTCCAGATGAGCCGTGCCGGTTTCTTCAAACTGTTCAATTCTGGGGCTTGTGAGATCAATCTGGAGGTTGCCTTGCTCATCCCATGCACGGTACTGGCCGCCCACCACAAAGCCGTCGGGTTCTGCGGGCCCCCGCAGGTCGCTGGCGGCATTCCGTGAGCTGACAGGCTCGTCGCTTTGCCACAGCAAAAAAACGGTTGCTGTTACGGTGACGGCCAGGGCCAGGGTTGTAACCCGCCGTTTGCCACGATCGCCGAAAAGCCGCTCGGTGATCATGCTGGCTCGTCCAGATAGGGAGCAAGAGTGGTGTCCAGGTGCCCTTGAGCCCAGAGCAGGAGATCGCAGGCCTCGCGCACAGCGCCCTGTCCACCGTGGCTGCGGGTACAGTAGTCGGCGTGTTGCTGAACCAGCCAGTAGCCGTTGGGTACCGTGATGCCAAGGCCGGCAAAACGCAGCGCGGGCAGGTCGGGCAGGTCGTCGCCCATGTAGGCAATCTGCTCCGGCTCAAGGTTCATATCCCGGATCAGTTCCAGCAATGCGACCTTCTTGTCTTCGCGACCCTGCATCAGATGCGGGATGCCCAGATCCGACATTCGCTTTTCCGTGAGGGGAGAACGTCGTCCGGTAATCACCGCCACGGTGATGCCTGCCTGCATCAGCTGTTTCAGGCCCAGGCCGTCAAGAATGTTGAAGGCCTTGAGTTCGTCGCCGCTGGCACTGAAATAGAGGCGACCATCGCTCATGATGCCGTCCACATCCAGGGCGATCAGGCGAATGCCCGATGCCTTGGCCTTCAGGGCTGCGTCCCAGTGGGTTTGTAACGGATGCGCTGTCTGAGTCATCAAATCACTCCGGCCCGCAGCAGGTCGTGCATATTAATGGCGCCCACCAGGGTGCCGTTTGCGTCGGTAACCGGCAAGGCGTTGATCTTCATTTCTTCCATGATATTCAAGGCTTCTGCCGCCAGGTGGTCTGCCCGGATGGTTTTGCCGTTGCGGGTCATCACGTCCTGGATGGGGGTAGTGTGCACATCCACGGATTTGTCCAGGGTCCGGCGCAGGTCGCCGTCGGTGAAGATGCCCGTCAGGGTGCCGGCGGCATTAACGACCGTGGTCATACCCAGGCCCTTGCGGGTTATTTCCAGCAGTGCCCCGCTCAGGGTTGTGCCCTCGGCAACCTGAGGAATCTGGTCACCGGTGTGCATGATGTCGGATACCCGCAGCAGCAGGCGGCGTCCAAGGCTGCCGCCGGGGTGGGAGAACGCGAAATCCTCGGCGCTGAATCCCCGGGCTTCAAGCAGCGCCACGGCCAGGGCATCCCCCATGACCAGGGTGGCGGTGGTGCTGGAGGTGGGTGCCAGGCCCAGGGGGCAGGCTTCAATGGCCACGCTGACATCCAGGTTGGCAACGGCCTCCTGTGCCAGTACGGAATCGGGTTTGCCTGTCATGCTGATCAATGGCGCGCCCATGCGCTTGATCAGAGGGAGAATGGTGACCACTTCGCTGGTGCTGCCGCTGTTGGATATGGCGATGACCACATCCTGGGGTGTTATCATGCCCAGATCGCCATGGCTGGCTTCGCCGGGATGAACAAAAAAGGCGGGCGTGCCCGTGCTGGCGAGCGTGGCGGCAATCTTGTTGCCGATGTGCCCCGATTTGCCCATACCTGTCACCACAACCCGGCCTTTGCAGGCCATGATGACCTCGCAGGCGCGGCTGAAGTCACCGTTTATACGGCTTTCCAGCGCTTCAATGGCTTCGCGCTCGATGCGGATTGCCCGTAGGGCCGAGTTGCAAAAGTCCTGGGTGTTGAAGGTATTTGATTCGGTCATGTCGGCTGGCTGTCTGCTCGATCTGGGATTTGAGGCCGAAGTATATCACTTCTGGTGCCCCCGGCTCGCCTGCATCAGGGATTCTGATCATTGCCATCAAGACATTTTACGTTGCTTTAATTGAGGTCTGGGAGAGCTTGTCATAATGTAGGCGCTCCTTGAAAGGGATGGATTATGGAGTCATCTGCGTACATAACACTTAGGGATGTGGTGTTTTCCCGTTCCGGGCGCCGGATTTTTGATGGAATCAGTCTGGATATTCCCAAAGGGAAGGTGACTGCCATCATGGGGCCCAGTGGTACCGGTAAAACCACGCTCCTCAGGCTCATTGGAGGTCAGCTTCGCCCGGATTCGGGCCAGGTGAATGTGGCAGGCCACGACGTGCCCGGGCTCAAGCGCAAGGCGCTCTACCAGCTGCGCGAGAAGATGGGCATGCTGTTTCAGAGTGGCGCGCTGTTCACCGATCTCAGTGTTTACGAGAACGTTGCCTTCCCGCTGCGGGTGCACACGTCATTACCCGAGGATATGATCCGGGACATTGTTCTGATGAAGCTGGAGGCGGTGGGCTTGCGTGGTGCCAGAGAGCTGATGCCCTCAGAGTTGTCCGGTGGCATGACCCGGCGCGTCGCACTGGCCCGCAGTATCGCACTCGACCCGGAGTTGATCATGTACGACGAACCCTTTGCCGGGCAGGATCCGATTGCCATGGGCGTGCTGGTCAAGCTGATCCGGGATCTCAACAGTTCCATGGGGCTAACCAGCGTTCTGGTGTCGCACGACGTGCCGGAATCCCTGAGTATTTGCCATTACGCCTGCATTATTGCCGACGGCAAGGTGATCGGTGAGGGCACTCCCGAGGAGCTGCGGGCACATCCGTCTGAGCGGGTTCAGCAGTTTCTTGAAGGGCAGCCTGATGGCCCGGTGCCGTTCCATTACCCGAGTGGCGATGCGGCGGCTGATTTTGGTGTGGGAGGGCTGTCTTCATGATGGATCGTATTGCCGGCCTGGGTCGTCTCGGGCTTGCGATCATCGCCTCCTTTGGTCGTTCCGGGCAGTTTCTGTTCGGTGTGCTGGCAGGAGTCCCCAGGCCTGCTACAGGTTTTCCCTTGCTGGTCAAACAGCTCTACGCAGTCGGCGTGTTGTCACTGGCGATTGTGGTGGTCTCCGGATTGTTCATCGGGATGGTGCTAGGGCTTCAGGGTTATACCATTCTCAGTGACTACGGCTCGGAGTCGGCGATTGGCCAGATGATTGCCTTAACGCTGGTGCGAGAGTTGGGGCCGGTGGTGACCGCCCTGCTGTTTGCCGGTCGTGCAGGATCCGCCCTGACGGCAGAAATCGGGTTGATGAAGGCGACGGAACAGCTTTCCAGCATGGAAATGATGGGGGTGGATCCTCTGCGCAGGGTCATTGCTCCAAGACTTTGGGCCGGTTTTCTCGCCATGCCGGTACTCGCCATGATTTTTTCGGTGGTCGGGATTTACGGTGGCATGCTGGTCGGCGTGGAGTGGCTGGGTGTGTTCGAAGGTTCCTTCTGGGGCAACATGCAGTCCTCCGTCGATTTTGTGGACGACGTGCTCAACGGCTTTATCAAGAGTGTGGTGTTCGGGTTCGTGTGTGCCTGGATTGCGGTCTACCAGGGTTATGATTGCGTGCCCACCTCCGCAGGTATCAGTTCGGCGACCACCAAAACTGTGGTGTACTCATCGCTGGCGGTGCTCGGTCTCGATTTCGTACTCACCGCCGTCATGTTCGGTGATTTTTAACAGGATTCAGGGAGCCTTTCATGGTACAGAGAAGCATAGAAATCATTGTTGGGCTGTTCATGATTGCCGGCCTGGCCGCGCTCATGTTTCTGGCACTGCAGGTTAGCGGTCTGTCGCCGAAATCCGCGGAGCAGACCTACACGCTGTACGCGAATTTCAACGATACCGGAGGCCTGACGCCCCGTGGCAAGGTTTCCATGGCCGGTGTCACTGTCGGTACTATTGAATCCATCACCCTGGACAGGGACACCTTCCAGGCGAGGGTAACCATGTCCATCCATGCCGAGGTTGATAACATCCCGGCCGACAGTGCAGCAGTAATACGTACATCCGGACTGCTGGGGGAGCAGTACATTGATATATCGATTGGCGGAGATCTGGAATCGCTGAACCCGGGGGATACCTTTTATTCCACCCAGTCTGCCATGAATCTGGAACGGCTGATCAGTAACTTTGCCTCCGGCCGCTGAGCCAGAGCCATGCACAGGAGAAAGTAATGAGTGCCCTTAAACACCGTTTGACGTTGATGATTGCCATGCTCGCCCTGGTGGTGGGTCAGGCCTGCGCAGGGCCGGAGGAGGATCTGAAACGTTACGTGGACGAGAACACCCAGAAGCTGGTGCAGAAGCTCAATGCCGAGAAAGGGTTGTACGAAAAGGATCCTGAGGCGTTTTATGCCAGCATGGATGAAACCCTTCAGGAGTTTGTCGATTTTCGCCGGATTGCTGCCCGAGTGATGGGGCGATATGCCCGCCAGACCACGCCAGAGCAGCGGGATGCTTTTGTCGAGAAGTTCAAGCGCAGCCTGTTTGACAGTTATGCCCAGGCCCTGGTTTCCGCGGAAGATTTCGAGATCATCGTCAAGGAAGCCACCATCCTTCCTCAGAATGAGGATCGCGCTTCAGTAGAAATGGAGTTGATCAGTGCCTCCGGCAACCGTTATCCGGTCACTTACTCGATGTACCGGACAGGCGACGACCGCTGGATGATGGAGAACGTCATCGTAGAGGGCGTTAACATCGGTCTTGCCTTCCGGGATCGCTTTGCCCAGGAAATGGAAGAGAATCGCGGCCAGGTCCAGGCGGTGATTGACGGCTGGGGTGATGCGGTTGAGGCCCTGAATCTGGACGAGCAGGTGGATCGTTCATGAGTGAGTGTGCGCCGGGCATCGTTCGGGATGGCGCAACCCTTCGCGTAACCGGCGATGTCGATGCCGACACGGTCCTGGCACTGCGCAAGCAGGGCGAGCAGGAAATCCAGCAGGCCGACGGCACGCTTGAGGTTGATCTGTCGGGGCTTGGCACCGCCCACAGTGTGGTGCTTTCGATGCTTTTATGTTGGCAGCGTCTGGCGCTAAGCCGACATTGCCATCTCTCCTTCACAGGCGCCAGTGAGCGACTTCGTTCTCTGGCCGCACTCAGTAATCTTCAGGATCAGATTCCCGGATTTGCCGAGTACAGCTGACCGGCGCCCGGGAATTGGTTACAATTCCGCCCCTGATTTCAACTTAGTCGAGGAATCCTTATGGACGCCGCCCAGGTTACCGAACTTGTCAAAGAAGCCCTGCCCGGTTGCGAGGTTCAGGTACAGGTTGATGGCAACCACTATCTTGTTGTGGTGGTGGGTGACGTATTTGAGGGACTGCCCACCATCAAACGGCAGCAAATGATCAACAAGGTGCTATTCCAGCATGTCATGGACGGCACCATTCACGCCCTTCACCCGAAAGCCTTTACCCCGAGCGAGTGGGCCGATCAGCAGGCCGGCGCCTGAACCGAACAGGATAATTACCGTGGACAAACTATTGATCAGGGGTCGAAAGCCCCTGGATGGCGAAATTCGCATTTCCGGTGCCAAGAACGCGGCCCTGCCCATTCTGGCGGCGACACTGCTGGCGGATGAGCCGGTCACCGTCGGCAACCTGCCGCATCTGAACGATATTACCACCATGATCGAGCTGCTCGGTCGCATGGGGGTGGAGCTGCTCATTGACGAAAAGATGAGTGTTGAAGTGCACGCCAACACCATCAAGCACTTCCATGCACCGTACGAGCTGGTAAAGACCATGCGCGCCTCCATACTGGTGCTCGGCCCGCTGGTGGCTCATTTTGGCGAAGCCGAAGTCTCCCTGCCGGGTGGCTGTGCTATCGGTACCCGGCCGGTTAACCTGCACATCCACGGTCTGGAAATGATGGGTGCCGACATAAAGGTGGAGAATGGCTACATCAAGGCCAAGACCAATGGCCGGTTGAAGGGTGCCCACATTTTCCTGGATACGGTCACCGTAACGGGTACCGAAAACCTGATGATGGCAGCTGCGCTCGCCGAGGGTAAAACCATCCTCGAAAACGCGGCCCGCGAGCCGGAAGTGGTGGATCTGGCTGAGTGCCTGATCGCCATGGGTGCCGATATCAAAGGCCACGGTACCGCGACCATTGAAATCAATGGTGTGGAGCGCCTGCACGGATGCCACTACAACGTGTTGCCGGACCGGATCGAGACCGGAACCTACCTGGTGGCGGCGGCTGCGACTGGTGGCCGGGTGAAAGTAAAAGATACCCGGGAAGATATCCTGGAAGCGGTGCTGCTCAAGCTGGAAGAGGCGGGGGCGCACATCACGACCGGCCCGGACTGGATTGAACTGGATATGAAAGGCAAGCGGCCCAAGGCAGTCAGCCTGCGGACCGCGCCTTATCCGGCGTTCCCCACGGATATGCAGGCTCAGTTTGCGGCCATGAATGCGGTGGCCGAGGGTTCAGGTACCATCGTCGAAACCGTATTTGAAAACCGATTCATGCACTTGCAGGAACTGATCCGGATGGGCGCAGACATTACCCTTGAGGGTAACGCTGCCATCATCAAGGGTGTCGAACATCTGACCGGGGCTCCGGTCATGGCGACCGACCTGCGGGCCTCGGCTAGCCTTGTGATCGCCGGCCTGGTGGCAGACGGCGATACCATTGTTGACCGCATTTACCACATTGACCGTGGTTATGAGTGCATTGAAGAGAAGTTGCAGCTGTTGGGCGCCAGCATCCGCCGTCTGCCAGCCTGAATTTGACCAACGGGAACCCGGAAGGATACATGACAGATTCCATCACCATCGCCTTGTCGAAGGGTCGCATTCTGGAAGAAACCCTGCCGCTGCTGGCGGAAGCGGGCATTGAGCTTGTCGACGACGTGAAAAAGTCCCGCAAGCTGGTGTTTCCCACCACCGACCCGAACGTGCGGATTCTGATCATCCGGGCGACCGATGTGCCCACCTATGTTCAATACGGTGGCGCCGATCTGGGCGTTACAGGTAAGGATGTTCTGATGGAGCACGGTGGCGACGGCCTCTACGAACCGCTTGATCTGAACATCTCCCGTTGCCGGTTGATGACCGCAGGCAAAAAAGGCGAGCAGCCACCGGCAGGCAGGATTCGTGTTGCCACCAAATTCGTCAACCTGGCCCGGCGCTATTATGCGGCTCAGGGCCGGCAGGCCGATATCATCAAGCTCTACGGAGCCATGGAACTGGCACCGATCCTGAACCTGGCCGATGAGATTGTTGATATCGTGGATACCGGCAATACCCTCAAGGCCAACGGGCTGGAGCCAAGAGAACTGATTGACCACATCAGTAGCCGACTGGTGGTTAACCGGGCCTCCATGAAGATGAAACACGGCCAGATAAACCCCATAATCGAGAAGATGTCCGCGGCCGTTGAACGACGCCGCGATTCGTAGTGTTACTCCAAGACAGGATCTGAAAAATGACCGACAGAATCACCAGACTGAACACCACCCAGAGCGACTTTGACAGTGCGCTGGCCCAGCTGCTGGCCTGGGACGACAGTGTGGATCATCAGGTGAATGAGTCGGTTCGGCATATCCTGCACGAGGTGAAGACCCGGGGCGATGCGGCGGTGCTGGAGTTTACGGCCAAGTTTGATCGCCTGGACGTTGGCTCCATGGCTGAGCTGGAAATGGATAAAAGCCGTTTGCAGGCAGCTTTGGACCGAATTCCCCAGGATCAGCGTGAGGGTCTGGAAAAAGCGGCGGGACGCATCCGTGACTACCACGAACGCCAGAATCAGCAATCCTGGCAATACCAGGACGAAGACGGAACCGTGCTGGGCCAGAAGGTAACGCCGCTGGATCGCGCCGGTCTGTACGTGCCGGGTGGCAAGGCGGCCTATCCTTCGTCGGTACTGATGAATGCGATTCCGGCCAAAGTCGCTGGTGTGTCTGAAGTTATCATGGTGGTGCCGACCCCGGATGGTGTGGTGAATGACATGGTGCTGGCAGCGGCCGCCATTGCCGGGGTAGACCGCGTGTTTACTATCGGTGGCGCCCAGGCCGTGGCCGCGCTGGCCTATGGCACGGACACGGTGCCCTCTGTCGACAAGATCGTCGGCCCCGGTAACATCTTCGTGGCCACCGCCAAGCGCGAAGTCTTCGGAGTTGTCGGTATCGACATGATTGCCGGCCCTTCGGAGATACTGGTGATCTGTGACGGCAAGACCGACCCGGACTGGATCGCCATGGACCTGTTTTCCCAGGCCGAACACGACGAGCATGCCCAGAGCATTCTGGTCAGCCCGGACGCAGACTTCCTGGATGCCGTGGAAGCCAGTATCAACAAGCTGCTGCCAACCATGGAGCGAGAAGAGATTATCCGCACCTCCATGCTGGGAAGGGGTGCTCTGATTCAGGTGGCAGATCTGAAAGAAGCCGCGGAAGTGAGTAATCGCATTGCACCGGAGCACCTGGAACTCTCAGTAGAAGATCCGCAGGCCATGCTGGACGACATCCGCCACGCCGGTGCGATCTTCATGGGCAGGCATACGGCCGAAGCCCTGGGTGACTATTGCGCGGGCCCGAATCACGTATTGCCCACCAGCGGTACCGCGCGATTCAGCTCACCTCTGGGCGTGTACGATTTCCAGAAGCGCTCCTCCCTGATTGGCTTTACCGCTCAGGGTGCCGACCGTATGGGGCGGGTAGCGTCGGTTCTGGCCCGTGGCGAAGGTCTGACAGCGCACGCACGTTCAGCGGAGTAC
>NZ_DIHV01000040.1:0-20995 GCF_002420325.1 Marinobacter sp. UBA5687 | reverse complement strand
CAATGCCGATGAATCCCTCGCCACTGATTGGTATCGACAAGACGCCCGAGAAAACTGCAAGACCGCACACGCCTGGCGTTCGCTGACTCCGTACCGTGCTTGTAAGTCAGCCACCAGTTGGCGTTTACGAGGCGGTCTCAGAGCTTTTTTGCCACCACATCCTGGAGCATAGCCTTGTCCAGGCTCAAGTCGGCCACCAGCTTCTTGAGGCGATGGTTTTCCTCCTCCAGTTGCTTGAGCCGCTTCAGCTCGGACGGGCCAAGGCCGCCATACTTCTTGCGCCAGTTGTAGAACGTGGCATCCGAGACGCCCATCTTGCGACAGACTTCGGGAACCGAGGTGCCCAGCTCGGCCTGCTTCAGGGCAAAGGCAATCTGCTCTTCGGTGTAACGGGATCGCTTCATGGCATGATCTCCTGCTCAGGGCTCTATCATGCCGGATTTTCCAGTTTTAAATGGACCTAAATTCTGGGGTAGGGTCAATGGCAAAGGCATCAAGATTGGTGACACCACGATTTCATTTGGCGGGTTCATCAAGGCCGATGTGATTTTCGGATCCAACGGTAATGGAATCAGCAACGGTTACTCCATTGGTTTGCCCCGGACGCTTGCCAGGGCGGCCAATGAAGGTGAAAGCGACTGGAAAACAGGCTTCTCTGCCCGTGAATCTCGTATCAGCATTGGTACCAAGACCGAGGATGTTGCCGGCCATGATTTGACCACGTACATCGAAATGGATTTCAACACCGCGGCTGATGCTCCCGGCAATGAAGTTGTCTCAAACAGCTATAATCCGCGCATGCGGCAGGCGTATGGCTCCTGGAATGGTTGGGATTTTGGCCAGACCTTCACAACCTTTACCGATCTGGCTGCATTGCCAGAGATTCTGGACCAAGGTAAACAGGCTGCCTTTATCTATACCCGACAGCCGATGCTCCGCTATAACATGTCCGCTCCGGGTGGCAAGTTGATGGTCGCCCTCGAAAACCCGGAAGATGGTTTTGGCTCTGAATCCTATGGCGATCAGTCCTATCCGGATCTCGTAGCGCGCTATCAGACTCGCGGCAACTACGGTATCTACTCTGTTGCGGCCCTGCTGCGCCATCTGGAAGATGATGCTGCGGAGGACACCAAGGCAGCCGGTGCTGTATCTCTGAGTGCCCGTATTCCTACGTTTGGGCGTGATGACTTGCGTCTGCAATACAGCTATGGAGCGCTTGGCCGTTACATGGGGCTGTTCACCTACCCGGATGTGGATCGGGCTGAGCAGGCGGCCGGAAAGGTTGAGCCGCTGAATACCTACGGGGTCACTGCGGCCTATCGTCACTTCTGGAATTCAACCTGGAGAAGTAACCTGACGGTTTCCCATACCGAGATTGTGGACGATCTGGACTTCTCTCCTGCAGGGACTCTCAGCTATTTCGACTCCTCCACCTCAGTCCACGCTAACCTGCTGTGGTCCGCTCATAAGAACCTGACTCTGGGTCTTGAGTATGCCTACTGGGACTTTGGCGAGATCGCAGGCAGCGGCAGCCAGCAGTATGAGCAGGTAATGGCTTCCGCCAAGCTGTCATTCTGATCAGCGATTTCCGTTGAGTTAAAACGAATATCAGGTATTTCATCGCTTGCCCCGGGTGCGCTGCACACCGGGGCTTTTTTATGCCCGCGCGAGAAGTGTAGGCCTCGAGGCGCCGGGCACAAAAAACCCCTCCGTAGAGGGGTTCAGGAGTGCTGTTTCCGGAGGAATCAGCTGAAGGCCTGAATACCGGTCTGACCACGGCCCAGAATCAGGGCGTGGACGTCGTGGGTGCCTTCGTAGGTGTTAACTGCTTCCAGGTTCATGACGTGGCGGATAACGTGGTATTCATCTGCAATACCGTTACCACCGTGCATATCGCGGGCTACGCGGGCGATGTCCAGGGCCTTGCCACAGTTGTTACGCTTCAGAAGGGAAACGGAATCCGGGGTGGCAATGCCAGCATCCATCATGCGGCCCAGCTGCAGCACAGACTGTAGTCCGAGGGTGATTTCAGTCTGCATGTCTACCAGCTTCTTCTGGATCAGCTGGTTGGCGGCCAGGGGCTTGCCAAACTGCTTACGCTCCAGGGTGTAGTTGCGGGCTGCATGCCAGCAGAATTCCGCAGCACCCAGGGCGCCCCAGCTGATGCCGTAGCGAGCCTTGGTAAGGCAGCTCAGCGGGCCTTTCAGGCCTTCAACTTCCAGGCGGTTTTCTTCAGGAACGAAGACTTCGTCCATAAAGATAGAGCCGGTGTCGGATGCGCGCAGGGAGAATTTGCCCTGAATCTTCGGAGTTTCCAGACCCTTGGCGCCTTCGCGCTCGATCACAAAGCCGTTTACCACGCCGTCCAGCTTGGCCCAGACCACGCAAACGTCGGCAATCGGGGAGTTGGTGATCCAGGTCTTGGAGCCGCTCAGCAGGTAGCCGCCATCGACTTTCTTGGCGCGGGTTTCCATGCCGCCGGGGTCAGACCCGTGGTTTGGCTCGGTCAGGCCGAAGCAGCCAACAAACTCGCCGGAGGCCAGTTTCGGCAGAATGCGCTTTTTCAGTTCTTCTTTGCCGTAAGAGAAGATCGGGTACATCACCAGTGAAGACTGTACGCTCAGGGCCGAGCGGTAGGCAGAGTCTACCCGTTCAACTTCCCGTGCGATCAGGCCGTAGCACACGTGGTTCAGGCCGGGGCCGCCGTACTCTTCCGGCAGGGTGGCACCCAGCATGCCCAGTTCACCCATTTCGGTGAAGATGCTGCGGTCGAATTTTTCGTGGCGGTTTGCCTCGACGATGCCGGGCATCAGACGGTTATCGCAGAAGCTGCGAATGCTGTCGCGTACCTGGCGCTCGGTTTCGTCCAGTTGTGATTCAAAGTTCAGCAGGTCGTCCCAAGGTGCGGAAGCCATTGTTGTTCTCCTGAAAAGTTAGTTGGAAACCCGTTCAATTACAGCAGCAATGCCCTGGCCTACACCAATGCACATGCTGATCAGAGCGTAACGGCCACCGGTACGTTCGAGTTGGCGTACCGCCGTCAGGGCAATCCGGGCGCCGGAAGCGCCAAGAGGGTGCCCAACGGCGATGGCGCCGCCGTTCGGGTTGAGTCTGGAATCGGAAGGATCGATTCCCAGTTTGGTGGTGCAACCGAGAACCTGGGCGGCGAACGCCTCGTTGATCTCGATTACATCCATGTCTTTTAGTGTCAGGCCTGCCCGGGCCAGGGCTTTCTGGCTTGCCGGAACCGGGCCGTAGCCCATTACATTGGGCGCAACGCCGGCGATGGCAGCCGATACGATACGTGCGCGGGGCTGGATGCCAGCCCGCTTGCCGGCTTCTTCGGAGCCGATAATCAGGGCGGCAGCGCCATCGTTCACGCCGGAGGCGTTGCCGGCAGTAACCACGCCATCTTCAGCCAGCGAGCGAAGATTGGAAAGCGCCTCGAGGTTGGATGTAGGCCTTGGATGCTCGTCGTCCTGTACGGTCAGTGGCGGTTGTTTGCGGCCCTGAGGTACAGAAATGGGCAGGATCTCGTCCTTGAAGAAGCCTTCCTGGCGGGCCGCCTCGTAACGGGCCTGACTTTGCGCGGCAAAGCGATCCACTTCCAGTCGGCACAGGTTAAGTTCGCGCGCAATGTTGTCTGCGGTTTCAGGCATGGTGTCAGAACCGAACTGACGTTCGATCAGCGGGTTCGGGAAGCGCGCGCCAATGGTGCTGTCAAAGGCCCGGAATTCACGACTGTAAGGTGATTCGGACTTGGCCAGCACAAACGGCGCGCGGCTCATGCTCTCGGCACCGCCGGCTACGAACAGGTCGCCTTCGCCACAACGGATAGCGCGGGCAGCATCGATGATGGCGGCAAGGCCTGAGCCGCACAGCCTGTTAACGGTCTGGCCACCGGTTTCAACCGGCAAGCCTGCCAGCAGTCCGGCGTGCCGCGCCAGGTTGCGGGCATCTTCACCGGCCTGGTTGGTGCAGCCGGCAATCACGTCTTCATAATTCTCCGGAGCAAAGGCGTTGCGCTCAATGAGTGCGCGAATGACCTCGGCCAGCAGGTCGTCGGGGCGAACCTTGGCCAGGGCGCCTGCATGCCGCCCAAATGGTGTTCTTAAGCCATCATAGATGTATGCGTTCATAAGAATTGCCGTATCGATTATGGTTAGGTAATTCCGAACTGCGGAATATAGTTTTGTAAATGATATTGGAAAAGACTAATCTGGGTCTATCTCAATTGCAAGAATTGTTCATCATTGGTGGCTGACTGGTTTATGAATGGAACTCTTCGCTGGCTGCTGGCTTGTGCCGTGGTCATGGAGCTTGTCGCGATTTGTCTGCAGAGCAAAGCCCTTAGCGCCTCTGCCGGGCTGGTATTCATCCTGGTGTTTGTTCTGGGCGCGATGCGCCTTCAGGTCTATGCAAGGACGTTGCTCCTGCTTTCCCTCACGTTTAGTGCTGGTTTGTTTGTGACCGGCCGTCTCGGAATGGACGGTGCCCTTGATGCGTTGTCGGATGCAGCGTTCTATTCGGCGTTTTTGGGCAGCCTGGGGATGATGCAGTGCCTGGTGCGCCGCTTTGAAGTCCTCAGGCGTATCCACGATGTGCTGCTCGGGGGTCGGGTATCCCTTTTATACCCAAAGTATGCGGCGGTGAGCTGCGGTATTGCTTCGGTACTCAGTTTCGGAATGATGAGCCTTCTATGTGGCACACTCGCGGATAGCCTGAAGGAGAGGGGGATAGAGGGCGCGGCAAGACTGCAGTGGCTCAGGAGCGTGCTGATCAGCGCCTTGCGAGGGTTTGCGCTGGTGCCATTGGTGGCACCCACCAGCGTAGCGGTTGCGATTCTCACGCGAGAGCTGCCCCAGCTCAGCTGGTCTTCTCTTTTGCCTTTCGGCTTTGTGGCAGCTTTGCTGATGATCGTGGTTGGCTGGGTGCTGGAAAGGCAGCGCTTCCGGGAAATCAGTAGTGAACGGGTTGCGCTCGACGGCTGGCCTGAAGGAACGGGCAAACTGACGCTTCTGGTTCTGGTGGTGTTTGGCTGTATGGCTTTGCTGGTTGCCTTGGCGGGCGTGAAGGTGTCGGTGGCTGCCATGTTGGCTGTTCCGGCTGTCACTTTGTCTTATATGTTGTTGCAGGAACGCTCTCCGGTGGCGGCATTGGCAGAAGGGGTGGGACAGTTGGCGGTGATGTCCAACGAAATGGCGATCTTTGCCGGCTCAGCCATGCTTGGGGTATCGATTGCCACTGTGGTGCCTGCAGATCTGTTGAACGGACTTGTGGTGAGCGGCTGGGGTAGTTACCTGATTGCAGCCGCAGGGCTGCTGATCATGCCGCTGTTCTCCATGGCCGGGGTGATTCCGATTACCGTGCTCAGCGTGCAGTCGGGCATGCTTGCGCAACTTGTGGCTAGCGGGGCTGACCCGATGCTGGTGGCAATTGGTCTGGTTATTGGTTTCTCACTGGCAATGATGGTGTCGCCGTTCGGGCCGTCGGTGATGTTGCTGTCACGGTTTGGTCAGGTTTCCCGCAACGTAGTGGCCTTTCAGTGGAACGGTGTTTTTGTCTTGCTGGTGGTGCCGCTGTTGCTGTTATTGCTGGCGGTGTTTGCGGTACTTCTGCCGGTCCTGGGTTGACCGGCAGAATTCGCAGGCGAATCAGTAGCCGCGGGTGACGTCGACAATGCCTGTGACAGGCAGACCCTTGGCGTGATCGCGGATTTTACCGGTGATCTGCTCCAGGGTCGCATCCCGAAGGGTGCGCGCTGAAATGTGAGGTGTGATTGTGATGTCGGTTCGCTCCCAGAAAGGGTGTCCCACGGGCAGGGGCTCTTTGCGGAATACATCCAGTGAGGCGCGCTGAAGTTTTTCCTCGTTCAGGGCACGAAGCAGATCGTCTTCGACAAGGTGTTCACCCCGGCCAACGTTGATCAGTACCGCGTCTGGCTGGAGTTGGCTGAAGAGGTCGTAGTTAAGGATATTTTCGGTTTCGCTGGTCAGAGGCAGAGTGTTAACCAGCACCCTGGTTGCCCCCAGGAATTCTCCGAGTTGCCCGTTGCCTGCGAAGGTGCGCACGCCATCTACCGTGTGCTCACTCCTGGCCCAGCCGTTTACCGTATAGTCGAGGCTTGCCAGTGTGCTGGCCACACGCTTGCCGATGTGCCCAAGCCCCATAATGCCGATGGGCCACTCTTTCCGGCTGATGGGGCGGTGTATCTTCCACAGCCGCTGGCGTTGCTGATCCCGGTACAGCTCCATCTGCCGGCTGACTTCCAGTATCTGGTGCAGTACATGCTCGGCCATCTGTACCGACATGCCGGCATCTTCCAGTCTTACCACGGTAAGGTCTGCCGGCAGGTTGGGGACTTTCAGCAATCCGTCGATACCGGCGCCCAGGTTGAACACGGCCTTCAGGCGGGTTTCACGCTCGAACAGCTTCGCCGGGGGCTGCCATACGATGGCGTAGTCTGCATTAATCGCCGGTCCGTCCGGATCCCAGACATAAATGTCTGCTTCTGGTAGCAGTTGTTTGATAGGTACGGTCCAGCGCTCTGGTTTGGGATCGCCCGCTACAAAAAGTACCTTCATACATGCTCCTGAGTATGGTTTGTTGTCGTGCATATGACTTGGTTCCGCATTGCAGAATAAAGTATCGCTATACTATGGTAAAGGTTGCCCGGGTTTCCGTCATGGCTATTTCGTGGCATCGGGTAATGCCAGTGTTTCGAATCTGGCATGAAATTTGATGGCAGATTGTGGTTCTTGAGTTTCTCATAGACTAGAATATGTCCACTTTTCACGCCCACGGTTCGCCAGGCTATCCGTGACAGGCAACGCAGTTCAGGAAATAGGCAAGTTATGGCAAAAAAACAGCAGGACAACTCACCGGAGTTGCAAGTGGCATCCGGTGATGGTGAGCCGGTTCAGCCGGGTAAGGATCGCAAGTTTGTGGAGGCATTGTCCCGGGGGCTGGATGTTCTGCGCGCGTTCAGTCAGGGGTCTGTCATACTCGGCAACCAGGACATTGCCAGAATTACCGGCCTTCCCAAGCCCACCGTTTCGCGCATGACCTATACGCTGACCAAGCTGGGTTATCTGGGCTACAACCAGCAGTTGGAAAAGTATCAGCTTAGTTCCGGCGTGCTGGCTCTGGGTTACGCCTATGTATCAAACCTGAAGGTGCGTCAGCTGGCCAAGCCCTACATGGACGAGTTCGCCCGGCAAACCAACATGTCGGTTGGTCTGACTTGTCGCGACCGCTTGCACATGATTTATGTAGAAAACCGGCTGCCGCCTGAAGCAACCCTCCTGCGGATGGATATTGGCCTGAAGCTGCCTATGTCGACAACCTCTGCAGGGCGCGCCTATTACTGTGCGATCAGCGACCCGGCCCGCAAGCTGATCGACGATGCCATGGCGAAGAAGTACGGTGAAAAATGGCCGGTAATTAAAGAAGGCCTGGACCAGGCCATGGAAGATTACCGGGAGCACGGTTTCTGCCTGTCGCTGGGAGACTGGGATCGGAACATTAACTCCGCCGGTGTACCTATCCACCTGCAGGATGGCACTACGATGGTGCTGACCTGTGCGGCGCCGTCGTACCTGGTGCCTGGCGACAAGTTGCGCGACTCCTATGCTCACCAGCTGGCTATGTTAGCCCGGGATATTGAATCGCTCGGTGTCTAGGCCAGGCTGCCGGTAGCCGGCCGGATCAGACAGAAAGGCATAAAAAAACCGCAGACGAAAGTCTGCGGTTTTTTTATGCCTGAACCGAAACGGTGGTTGAAATAAGGGCTAAACTTGTATTAAATCGTTAATTGATTTCGCTAGATAAAACCATATTTCATAAAAGGCGAGGGGAGATTATGTCAGAGGTTGTTGCTTATACCCGTGAAGGGAATGTTGGTGTCATTTCCGTAAACTACCCGCCGGTCAATGCCTTGAGCCATGCTGTGCGTGCCGGTCTGGTTGCCGCCCTGGAACAGGGCCAGAAGGATGCAGAAGCAGATATCCTCCTGCTGGTATGTGAAGGCCGTACGTTCATTGCTGGCGCGGACATCCGCGAATTTGGCAAACCTTTGCAGGAGCCGGGCCTCCCCGATGTGATCAATGCCTATGAATCAAGCGACAAGCCCATTGTTGCCGCTATTCATGGCACCGCACTGGGCGGTGGCCTGGAAACGGCCCTGGGTTGTCATTACAGGGTTGCCCTGCCGTCTGCCAAGGTGGGCTTGCCTGAAGTAAAGCTTGGTCTGTTGCCCGGTGCTGGCGGTACCCAGCGCCTGCCTCGCCTTGTGGGTGCCCAGAAGGCACTGGAAATGATTACGTCTGGCAACTTCGTAGGCGCCAGAGACGCGCTGGCTCTGGGCATTGTTGATGCCGTTGAAGCCGGCGACGATATCCGCCAGGTTGGCCTGGCCTATGCGCAGAAACTGGCAGGTGAAGGTGCTCCGGTACGCCGGGTGCGTGATATTGCCGACAAGGTTGAAGCTGACAAAGGCAGCGATGTCTTTGACCAGTTCCGTGCTGGCCTGGCCAAAAAGGCCCGCGGCCTGTTCTCGCCATTCAAGTGTGTCGACGCTGTAGAAGCCGCTTTCACCCTGCCGTTTGCCGAGGGCCTGAAGCGAGAGCGTGAACTGTTTAAAGAGTGCATGGAATCACCGCAGCGTGCAGGCCTGGTCCATTCGTTCTTTGCCGAGCGTGAGGTTTCCAAGGTCAAAGGTCTGGCCAAGGACACGCCGGTGCGTGAGGTGAAGAGTGTGGGCATTATCGGTGCCGGCACCATGGGTGGAGGAATCGCCATGAACTTTGCCAATGTGGGCATTCCGGCCACCATCGTTGAAGTTCAGCAGGAAGCCCTGGATCGCGGAATGGCAGTCATTCGCCGCAATTACGAGAACTCTGCCAGAAAAGGCAAGCTCACCGCCGAGCAGGTGGAAGAGCGCATGGGGCTGATCAAAACCAGCCTGAGCTACGATGACTTCCGCGACGTCGACCTGGTGATTGAAGCCGTCTTTGAGAACATGGCCGTCAAGAAAGAGATCTTCGCCAAGCTGGATGAAGTGTGCAAGCCGGGCGCCATTCTCGCGTCTAACACCTCCACCCTCGACATTGACGAAATTGCCTCGGCTACCAAACGCCCCGAAGACGTTGTGGGCATGCACTTCTTCAGCCCGGCCAACGTTATGAAGCTGCTGGAGAATGTTCGCGGCAGCAAGACGTCCGACGAAGTCAAAGCCACTGTCATGGCAGTAGCGAAGCAGATCAAGAAAGTCGGCGTGATGGTTGGCAACTGTCACGGATTTGTGGGCAACCGGATGCTGCACAAGCGCGGTGCCGAGGCCATGGCGTTGGTTAACGAAGGCGCCTCGCCGCAGCAGGTGGACAAGGTGCTGACAGATCTGGGCTTCCCGATGGGGCAGTTTGCGATGTCTGACCTGGCCGGCATTGATGTCGGTTATCGTATTCGTGAAGAGCGTCGTAACGCCGGTGAAGATGTGCCGGCCAGTTGGATGGACAAGCTGGTTGAGCAGGGTCGTCTGGGACAGAAAACCCAGGCTGGGGTATACAAATATGAGGAAGGTAGCCGCGCGCCGGTTGTCGACCCGGAAGTGGAACAGCTGATTGAAAGCTTCCGCGCGGAACAGGGGATCGTAGCCCGGGAGGTTACCGACCAGGAAATCCTTGAGCGTTGCATGTATGTAATGGTCAACGAAGGTGCCAAGATCCTGGAAGAAGGCATTGCCGACCGGTCACTGGACATCGATGTGGTCTGGATCTACGGATATGGTTTCCCCGCGTATCGTGGCGGCCCCATGTTCTGGGCAGATCAGGTTGGGCTGGACAATATTCTGGCGGCAGTGAAGAACTACAACAACACAGTGGGTGGCGAGCAGTGGAAGCCTGCGCCGTTGCTCGAGAAGCTGGTGGCGGAAGGCCGCAAGTTCAGCGATCTATAATTATAAGGAGTTCATCTTATGTCTGATGCTGTCATCGTTTCGACCGCGCGTACCGGCCTTGGCAAGTCCTATCGTGGTGCCCTGAACAACACGCACAGTGTTGACCTGGCCGGGCACGTTATCCAGCACGCCGTTGAGCGTGCAGGAATCGACCCTGCCATCGTTGAAGATGTCATTCTGGGCGCAACCTTTCACGAAGGTTGTCAGGGCAAGAACATGGCACGCCTGGCGGCTATTCGTGCCGGGCTCCCGGTAACCACGGCCGGGCTGTCAATTAACCGGTTCTGCAGCTCCGGCCTGCAATCCATTGCTATTGCTGCCCAGCGCGTAATGTCGGAGAAAGTACCTGCCATCGTGGCTGGTGGCGTTGAGTCCATCTCCCTGGTTCAGAACGACAAACTTAATGGCTTCCGTGCTACTAACGAATGGCTGATGAAGAACAAGCCGGAACTGTACCTGTCGATGATCGAAACGGCCGATATTGTCGCCCAGCGTTACAACGTAAGCCGTGAAGCGCAGGATGAGTACGCACTGATTTCCCAGCAGCGCACCGCCGCGGCCCAGCAGTCCGGCAAGTTTGACGACGAAATTGTGCCTTTTGACGCCACTATGCTGGTTAAAGACAAAGAAACCGGTGAAGTGAGCGAAAAACAGGTAACTCTGGACCGGGACGAATGCAATCGCCCGAATACTACATTGGAAGGGTTGGCCTCACTGGACGCGGTACGTGGCCCGGGTCAGTTTGTTACCGCGGGAAACGCCAGCCAGCTTTCTGATGGCGCCTCTGTGTGTACGGTCATGGACAGCACCTATGCCGAAAAGCATAACATCGAGCCCATGGGCATTTTCCGTGGCTTTGCTGTTGCAGGCTGTGAGCCGGACGAGATGGGCATCGGCCCGGTGTTTGCTGTTCCACGCCTGCTTGCCCGTAACGGCCTGACCATGGACGACATTGACCTGTGGGAGCTGAACGAAGCCTTTGCATCCCAGGTGGTCTACTGCCGCGACCGTCTGGGTATTCCGATGGAAAAACTCAACGTGAATGGCGGCTCTATTTCTGTGGGTCACCCCTATGGTGTGAGCGGTTCCCGCCTTACCGGCCATGCCCTGATTGAAGGCAAGCGCCGGGGTGCCAAATATGTGGTGGTCACCATGTGCATTGGCGGCGGTCAGGGCGCAGCCGGCCTGTTCGAAGTGGTATAAACGGAGAGCGCCGTCATGCAGCAGAAAATCGTCAGTACCCGGGACCTGGCTTTCCAGCTTTATGAACTTCATGAAGTAGAGAAGGTGCTCAGATTTGAGCGCTATCAGGACCATAGTCGTGAAACGCTGCAGGCGGCGCTGGACCTGGCGCTGAAAGTTGCCGCAGAGGAGTTCGCACCCCATGCTCGCTTGGTGGATGAAGAAGAGCCGACCTTCGAGAATGGCCGTGTGCACATGCGGCCGGAAGTTCACAAGGCGCTGGACGTACTGAAAAGTACTGGTCTGATGGCGGCCAGTCAGGACTACGAGCGCGGTGGCATGCAGCTGCCCAGTGCGGTTGCCCAGATGTGTGTGGGGATGCTCAAAGGAGCCAACGTAGGGACTCAGGGCTACGCCGGGCTAACTATTGCGGCAGCTAACCTGATTCTCGCCCATGGCTCCGACGAGCAGAAAAGCCGCTACGCCGAGCCGATGTTGGCGGGGCGTTTTTTCGGCACCATGTGCCTGACCGAGCCCCATGCAGGTTCCTCTCTGGGAGATCTGCGCACTCGAGCAGAGCCACAGGCAGATGGCAGTTATAGGTTATTTGGTAACAAGATCTACATCTCCGGTGGTGATCACGAGCTGAGCGAGAACATCATTCATATGGTACTCGCGCGTTTACCTGGGGCCCCGGCCGGCGTAAAAGGAATTTCCCTGTTTCTGGTGCCGAAGGTCCTCGTTAACGAAGATGGCTCTTTGGGTGGGCGCAACGATGTCGCCCTGGCTGGTCTGATTCACAAAATGGGATACCGTGGCACGACGTCTACCATGTTGAACTTTGGTGAGGCAGCGGGGGCGGTCGGGTATCTGGTTGGCTCGCCCCACCAGGGCCTGGCTGCCATGTTCCACATGATGAACGAAGCCCGGATTGGTGTTGGTCTGGGTTCGGTGATGCTGGGTTACACCGGCTATCTTCATGCGCTTGAGTATGCCCGCGAGCGGCAGCAAGGGCGTCCGGTTGGAGAGAAGGATCCGGAAAGCCCCCAGGTGCCTCTGATCCGCCATGCTGATATCCGGCGCATGCTGCTGGCCCAGAAGGCCTATGTGGAAGGTGGGCTGGCGCTCTGTCTGCAGGGTGCAGTATTGGTGGACGAGAAGAAGTTTGCGGAAACTGGCGAGCAGCGCGAGCTTGCCGCCGGGCTGCTCGACTTGCTCACGCCGGTGATCAAGTCCTGGCCTTCCCGTTATTGTCTCGAAGCTAACAGTCTGGCAATTCAGGTGCATGGTGGCTACGGCTACACCCGGGAATATCCGGTGGAACAGTTCTACCGGGATAACCGGCTTAACCCGATCCACGAGGGCACCCATGGTATTCAGGGCATCGACCTGCTTGGTCGCAAGGTTTCCATGGCCGATGGCCGTTACTACTGCGAACTGGTGAGCAGGATCGAAGCCACTATTGCCGAGGCCCGCAAGCAGGAACGGCTGGCTTCTAATGCCGGGTTGCTTGAACGGTCCCTGGCCGCAATGGTTGAAGCTACCCGGGTGATTAATGAAGTAAAGGCCTCTGGTGATAAGGAAAAAGCACTGGCCAATGCCACTCTTTACCTGGATGCCTTCGGGCAGGTAATTGTCGGCTGGCTCTGGCTGCGACAGGCCCTGAAAGCCCTTGCTGGAGTCAGTGGGGCCGGTGATCAGCCTGAGTCCTTCTATCAGGGCAAGTTACGCGCCTGTGATTATTTTTGCCGGTATGAATTGCCGGGCGTGCTAGCAACGGCTGAGTTGCTGCAATCGGTGGACTCAACGGCACTGGATATGTTTGACGAGGCATTCTGACCGGCCTCGCCAACTCTGAATCAACACAAAAACAACAGGAGTCAGGGTAATGGACAGACAAGCAAAGGCGGTGGTCTGCCGGGAGTGGGGCAAGCCGGTACAGGTCGAACAGATTACGGTGGACGGACCAAAACGGGGCGAGATAACCATCAAGGTTGCCGCCTGCGGCGTATGCCACAGCGACCTTTCAGCCACCACTGGAAAGATTCAGTATCCACCGCCATTGGTACTGGGCCACGAGGCGGCCGGTGTGGTGGTTGAAGTTGGCGAGGGTGTGGAAGGCTTCAGTGAAGGCGACCACGTTGTTAGTTCGTTTATCTCAATGTGCGGCAAGTGCCGCCAGTGTGTGCGTGGCCATCCGGTTCTTTGCGAAAACGCCCGCAAGGCGATGTTTACACTGCCCGATGGAACCGTTCGAACCCGCGACAGCCAGGGCGAGCCCTTGAATGTGTTCGGCGCCTGTGGCGTGATGGCGGAGTATGCAACCCTGCATGTGGATAACTGCGTGAAGGTTGCAGAGGATGTGCCACTACAGAACGCCGCATTGGTGGGCTGTGCCGTGATGACCGGTGTGGGTGCTGTATTTAATACTGCCGGGCTGGAGCCGGGTTCCAGGGCTGCGGTGTTCGGTATTGGCGGTGTTGGCCTGAACGCCGTTCAGGGCTGCGCAACCGCCGGTGCCGAAATGATTGTGGCGGTGGACAACAACCCGAAAAAGCTCGCCATGGCGCGGGAATTCGGTGCCACCCACACGATTGACCTCAATGAAGTGGACGATGCCGCCAAGGCCATCAGAAAACTGACCGGCGGCGTGGATTACGCCTTTGAGTGTGTTGGTGCCGGTGCCGTGGTTGAGCAAGCCTATAAGTCTCTCGGGCGCGGTGGTACCGCCGTCGTGGTGGGCGTTGCTGACCCGAAAGACAAAACCTCGATTACTACGCTCACCCTGCCGGCCGACGAGCGCACCCTGAAGGGCAGCTGGCTGGGTTCAGCCCGGCCGCAACACGATTTCCCGCGGCTTCTAGGTTTGTACCGTGCGGGTAAGCTTAAACTCGATGAGCTGATCACCCAGACTTACTCCATAGATGAAGCCGTTCAGGCCTTTGACGACATGATCTCCGGCAAGAACGCGCGTGGCGTGATTGTCTTCGACTGAGGGAAAAACATGAAGATTCTGAACAAGAACTACATCAATGGTAGCTGGGTCGACTGGAACGGCGACATGGCGGATGTGCATGAAGCGGCCACCGGCGACGTGATTGCCCGGGTGCCCATGTCCGATCCGGGACAGATGGAGCTGGCAATTGCCGCTGCGCATGCAGCATTTGAGGTCTGGTCTGAAAGTTCTGTAGAGCAAAGGGTGAACGTGCTTGGCCAGCTGCATGCTGGACTCAAGCAAAGGGCACCGGAAATTGCGGAAGCGGTCAGCCGGGAAGTGGGCATGCCACTGAAGCTTGCCACGGCAATCCAGGCTGGCCTGCCGGCAACTGTAACCAAGACCTATACCGATATGTTGCCGGAGTTTACGTTCGTTGAGCAGTCTGGTAACTCGGAAGTGCAATATGCGCCGGTCGGGGTGGTGGGCTGTGTTACTCCCTGGAACTACCCGCTGCATCAGATCATTCTGAAGGTAGTACCCGCGATTGCTGCCGGCTGCACCGTCGTGCTGAAGCCCTCTGAGATTGCGCCGCAGGCAGCCTTTATCCTCGCTGACATTCTGGATGAAACCGACCTGCCGGCGGGTGTGTTCAACATGGTATGCGGGGCCGGGCAAACCGTTGGTGAAACCCTGATCCGGCATCCGGATGTGCGCATGCTGTCATTCACCGGCTCCACCCGCACCGGTCATGCCATTGCCCATGCCGCTGCGGATGACTTCAAGAGGATTGCGCTGGAAATGGGCGGCAAATCGGCATCGGTTGTTTTATCGGACGCTGACCTGGAAGCCGCAGTAAAAGGCACAGTGAGCAACTGCCTGCTCAACTCCGGACAAACCTGCACCGCCCTGACCCGGCTGCTGGTGCCCGCCGATCGCCATGACGAGGCGTGCAAGCTGGCGGCTGCAGCCGCGGCCAGAATGACCCCGGGCAACCCGCTGGACGAAGCCACCCGTTTGGGCCCCTTGGCCTCCGCGCAGCAGCGGGACCGGGTAATGGATTACATCCGGCTCGGTGTTGCGGAAGGCGCCACCCTGGTAGCCGGCGGCCCGGACGCGCCGGAAGGCCTGGACAAGGGTTACTTTGTACAGGCAACCGTGTTTGGCAATGTAGACCCGAACAGCACAATCGCCCAGGAAGAGATTTTCGGCCCGGTGCTGTGCGTGATTCCCTACAGCGATGAGGCAGAAGCCTTGCGTATCGCCAATGGCACTGCCTACGGGCTGTCTGGAGCGGTCTGGTCGGCGGATCAGGAAAAGGCAAAGGCTTTTGCCGCAAAACTCCGGACCGGACAGGTGACGGTGAACGGTGGCGGCTTCAACCCGCTGGCTCCCTTTGGTGGTTTTGGCCATTCCGGTATCGGGCGAGAGTTCGGCAAGTGGGGGCTTGAGGAGTTTCTGGAAGTGCGTTCGCTGCAGCTGTAATCGCAAGACAACGAAGGAGCCGCAGCAGCGGCTCCTTCGCGTTTCAGAGACCGGAAACATTTATCAACAACAAAAGAGTGATGCCGTGAAAACACGAATTACGGAATTATTTGGAATCGAACACCCGATCGTACAGGGTGGCATGCACAACGTAGGCTTTGCCGAACTGGCATCGGCGGTATCCAATGCCGGTGGTCTGGGCATGATTACCGCCCTGACCCAGCCTACGCCTGAACATCTCGCCAGTGAAATCGCCCGCTGCCAGCAGATGACGGATAAACCCTTCGGCGTAAACCTGACCTTCCTGCCTTCCTTCAATGCGCCGCCTTACCCCGAGTACATTGACGTTATCATCCGCAGTGGTGTCAAGGCGGTTGAAACCGCCGGCCGCAGCCCCGAGCAGTACATGGAGCAGTTGAAGGCTGCGGGTATCAAGGTTATCCACAAGTGCACATCTGTTCGCCACGCTTTGAAGGCCGAGCGAATCGGTTGTGATGCCGTCAGTGTGGACGGCTTTGAATGCGGCGGCCATCCCGGTGAGGATGATGTGCCAAACTTCATCCTGCTGCCTCGTGCGGCTGAAGAGCTGAAGATACCTTTCATTGCATCTGGCGGGATGGCCGATGGCCGGAGCCTGGTAGCGGCTATGGCATTGGGTGCCGAAGGCATGAATATGGGCACCCGTTTTCTGGCCACCAAAGAAGCGCCGGTTCATGAGAACGTGAAACAGGCAATTGTGGACGCCAATGAACTACAGACCCGGCTGATCATGCGTAACCTGAAGAACACCGAGCGGGTGATGGATAACGCAGCCGTGCGGGAAATCATCCGGATTGAGAGTGAAAAGGGTGACCAGGAAACCATTGACGATATCCGCCACCTGGTCACAGGCGCAAAGGGTAAGCTGGTACTGCAGGAAGGCAAGATGGATGAAGCCGCCTGGAGTTGTGGCATGGTTGTTGGGTTGATTAATGATATCCCTTCATGCGATGAGCTGGTCAGCAGAATCATGGCCGAGGCCGAAGGGATTGTGCGCCAGAGACTTGCCGGCTTTTTGTAAATGAATAGCCCGGAGGGTGCATCACCCTCCGGGCACATGGTTTCAGGCCAGGGCCTTTTCCCTTCTTTCGTATCTCTGGTGCGTCAGTGCGGCGGCGATGACCGCAGGAATGATCAACGCAGCACTAATAAGAGACAATTCCAGATTGGTCAGCGGAACCGGTCCGCCACCGGGGGTAGCAAGGATCATGCCACCGGCAATGAGTCCCAGCCGGATTGGCCATTGCAACAGCTTGCTTGCTGCCAGAGAGCCTACCCCGATCAGCCAGCCTTGCATGGCCGATGCTATCAACGTTACCCCGATCAGTGCTTGTACAATCACCAGGAGAATCTCGCTCCAGGTGCCCTGAAAGATCAGCGCCGGATTAAGCACAAACAGGAACGGGATAAAGTAGATCACGCTGCCCAGCCGCATGGCTTCCACACCGGTTTTCATTGCGTTGGAGCCGGCAACCGTTGCAGCGGCAAAGGCGCCCAGGGCAACCGGTGGGGTGATGAAACTGAGCATGCCCCAGTAAAGGATGAACAGGTGAACGGCCAGGGGATCCATGCCGCCGCCGTTTATCAGGGCCGGTGCCAGCGCAACCGCCAGGAAAATATAGGCAGCTGTAACTGTCATGCCGATGCCGAGCACAAAGCTGGTCAGTGCTCCCATCAACAGCAGTACCAGGGTGTTGCCACCGGCAAGGTAGATAAGGTCATTGGCAATAGTGCCTGACAGCCCGGTAACCGACAGTGCACCTACCAGCAAGCCAACACCGGTGAGGATCGCGATCAGCTCTGCAAACAGCTTCCCTGATTCTGCGAAGAAGTCCTTCACGTCTTGCCACTTCCAGCGCTGATAGGGCAGTACCTGGTTGATCACCAGCAAGAGAACCGTTGCAAAGAATGGTGCCGTGGCCTCTCGTCGCAGGAAGAACAGCATCCAGATCAGCAGGGCAAACACGAAGATGAAGTACCAGCCTTCCTTTAATGTTTGCTTGAGCGATGGTAATTCACTGGCGGGCAGGCCCTGAAGCTTGTTGCGGGCAGCATAGGCATCAATCTGGATAAACAGGCCGAGGAAATACAGTACGGAGGGCACGACTGCCGCCAGTGCAATGGTGCCGTAGGGAATATTCAGGAACGCGGCCATGATGAACGCGGTGGCACCCATAACCGGTGGCATCAGAACACCGCCCGTAGAAGCACAGGCTTCTACGCCGGCTGCGTAGGAACGGCTGAAGCCGACGCGGCGCATTGCTGGAATTGACATCACTCCGGTTGTCATCACATTAGTGATTACGCTGCCGCTCATGGATCCCATGAGGCCGCTGGAGAAAACCGCAACCTTTGCCGGTCCGCCCCGAACATGGCCCAGCAATGCGAAGGCCAGGTTGATAAAGAAACGACCGCCGCCGGTTTTCTGCAGGGCGACGCCAAACAGAAGGAAGCCGATCACGATGTTGGCAAAGGCTTGCAAAGGCACGCCCATGATGCCTTCTCGACTCATGGCCATGTAGATCGCGGTCTGGTCGGGGGTAGATGGAAAGCCCTGGATTGGGCCCGGCAGCTTGTCTGCAAATATCGGGTACAGGCTGGCGACACCGACAATCATGGCAATCGGCAGGCCGCCGGCCCGACGAATGGCTTCGATGACAGTAACCCAGAACAGGAAACTGAATACTACGGCGTATTGTGGTGCCGCGTATTCCCAGCCGTAATCCAGAATAGTTTCCGCGTTGTAGACAAAGAACCCGCAGATAACGGAGGCGGCAAGAAACAGGATGATGTCGTACCAGGGAACCTTGTTCCGGGAAGCGTAGCGTGACATTGGCCAAAGCAGAAAAACCAGCGGTAGCATAAGTGCCACCACTACATAGAAAAACTGGCTTTCCACTTTGGTAACAATATTGATCAGCTGCAAATTGAACAGGTAGTCAATCGTCAGCAGTGTCAGGACAAGAGTTGCAACCCTGGGGATCCATGGCCATCCGCCGGAAAGCCGCCGGATGCCGCTGACGTTTTCGTTCGATGGCTCAGTGTTGTGTGTTTCGGACATGCAGTAAGACTCCTGAAAGAACTCCGGTGTAACAGACCCCTTGTCTTTACACCGGAATCAGGTTTCAACCAGGACAGCAGGTTTTACCGGAATACCGGGTTCATGCCAGCTGCTTGAAGTGCTTCTGCCCGCGCCGTCATCCAGCCCTTTCTGAAGGCTTCCTTGTCGGCAGGCGGGTTGGCCTTGGTGTAGCTCTCCCAGGTGTCCAGGAGAATATTCTGACGCTGGACCAGCATGTCCTGGTGCTGTTGCATATCTTCAGTCCAGTGGCCGATTTCCTTGTAGTAGTCGACGACTACATCATGCAGCGGGATGACCCAGTTGAGGTTCTGGTTCTCCAGCGCATAGCCTGCATTGCCCGGAGCGGAGTCCTTGTACTTGTCGTAATCCTCGGTGAAGACACGAATCAGCCCGTCCACCAGTTTTTTATCGGCATCGGCGTTGGCGATGATGATGGGGTAGGGGTAGCTGGAACCAATCCACGGCTCATCCTTGCTGATGCCGGCGCCGGAAGTAACCAGGTGCGGTTGGAAATAGGGAGCCACGGAGCGCAGTCGCTCCCAGCCCTCGGTGTCTTCAGGATCAAGCTCCAGCCAGGATATACCGCGCGGACTGGCGGAAAGCTGTTGTGGGCCGCCGGCGACAGAAACGGTAAATGCGGTATCGCTTTGATTGGCGACGATGCCGTCAAAGGCACGGCCGTATCCCGGGAAGTCTACCCGCTCCACGTCATCCCAGGTGAGGTCGCCAAAGGCCAGCATGGCTTCGGTGCCGAGGTTCAGGGCATCGTCACCACGAATGTAGGAAATGCGTTTGCCCTTGAGGTCATAGGGGGTTTCTACGCCGATATCGCCGGCTACAGCAATGCTCAGGCCAAAACTGGCAATGGATGTGGTAATAACCCGAACCGGCTGCGGCCCCCAGTTGTCCTCGGAGAACATCAGTACGCCCTCGGCGGCGTAATAAGCGGCAATGCCACAGGAACAAACCGGTACGCGCCCGGTTTTAAGTGGTGTCATCCGAGAAACGTCGTTCTCGCCGGGCAGGATCCGCAGTGATACGCCGTACTCATTGCGCAGTAGATTGCCGATAGAAGCCATCTGGCTATAACCTGCTGAGCTGGTGCCATAGGCAGTCATTCCGATGGTGGCTGGCAGATCGACATTTTCTGCAGCCCACGCAGTGGTTGCGCTCCCGGCAAGAAGAGAAATTAAAATGATATTTTTTGTTGTCATCATGTATGCGCTCTTCTGAGGTTATTGTTTTGCTGTGCAGAATAGAATTCTGAATTAAGATTTAGTGTAGTCAGGCTTTTGTCTGTGTGTCAATTGATGTGATCGACGGCTAATTTCCTGCGCGTCGTTGTCAGGTCTGTAAGAGGCTGATAGGTTTCCATCAAGCTGGCTGGACCTGTCGGGCCACCGACAGGTGGGGCCAACTTTGTTCGTAAGTTACTAATTTGTAATGATAGAGTGCCCGTAAGACACGCATCCCCCTATTGCATATTACGGCCCATCATGAACACCCATTCCGGACGAACGTGAACACCGATTCTGGTTCAACGTGAACAGTCATTCCGATTGAAGGTGAACACTTTTCCGGATTTTCCGGAATCGGTGTTCACGATGCCGGAATCAGCGTTCACATTCCCGGAAACGGTGTTCACGTTCAACCGGAATCCTTCTTAACGCATTGTTTATTAGACCGTTTGCTACTCTGACTCCTTTTTCTGGGGAGCGGAGTTGTGCCAGCAAAGAGAATTCTAATGCGTAAAATCAGAGAGGTGCTTCGCCTAAGGCTGGAAGCCGGGCTCTCGATCCGGCAGATCAGTGCCAGCACCAAGACCAGTGTCGGGGCCATCCAGAAGCTGTTAGCCCGGGCCGATGCCCTGAACCTCAACTGGCCGTTGCCCGAGGATTTGGACGATGGCCGCCTTGCGGCCCTGTTCTATCCCGGTGCCGATCCCACCACATCGACTCGCTACCAGGTGCCTGACTGGGCCACCGTTCATCAGGAACTCAAGCGTAAAGGGATGACCAAGCAGCTGTTGTGGGAGGAATACACAGCTCAGTATCCCAATCGCTGTTACAGCTACTCCCAGTACTGTGACCGTTATCGGCAATGGCTGAAGCAGCAGAAGCACTCCATGCGCCAGACCCATAAGGCCGGGGAGAAGTGCTTCGTGGATTACTGCGGCCCGACCGTGCCGATCATCAACCCGCAGACCCGTGAGGTACGCACCGCTCAGGTGTTCGTGGCGGTGCTTGGGGCCTCCAACTACACCTACGCTGAAGCCACCTGGAGCCAGAGTTTGCGAGACTGGCTATCCAGTCACGTG
>NZ_DIHV01000048.1:0-3772 GCF_002420325.1 Marinobacter sp. UBA5687 | reverse complement strand
GATGTCAGCCGGTTCCTGAGGGTACGAAATTCAAAACTGACCGTTCTTTAAATAGCGAGGGTGAATGAATGATTCGCAATCTGAAGATATTTTTAATAGTTGCCAGCATTCTGAGCCTGCAGCAAGCATACGCTGCCGGAGAAGCTGGAGGTGACCAACACGGTGATGAAAGCGTCGAGCATGCCGGAGAGGAGAACCAGTCCCGCCAGATCCATCTGACGCCGGAGCAGACAGAGTTATTGTCCATTGAGACGGTGACGGCTGCCAAGGGGCGCGCTGGCGCAATTGTTACGGCACCTGCCGAGATTCAGTATGTGCCGGATCGCGTGGCCGAGGTTGGTCCGCTGTTGGAAGGAAAGTTGACGGGGTTGGTGGTTGACCTGGGGGATTACGTCAAGAAAGGGCAGCTATTGGCAACCTTGAACAGTGTGGAGTTGGCCCGGATTCGCTCCCGGTTGATCTCGCTGGAGGCCCGTAAAGAAGCAGCCGAGTCAGACTACAATCGCGAAAGACAATTGCAGGACCAAGGTATTTCCAGCGAGGAAGAATTTCTTGATGCCAAGGCGATCTACCTTGCCACAAAAGCGGAGTACGATTCCGTGCGGGAACAACTGGCGGTATACGGTAGTGAGTCGCCAGGTGACAGTGGGGGGCTGGCGCAATACGCGCTTCGCTCACCCATTGAGGGGCGTGTCGAACAGATGCCTGTCCGGCTGGGTCAGACGTTAAGTCCATCGGATACGCCTTTCATCGTGGCAGACACCTCGGTTTTGTGGGCCATTCTTCAGGTGTCGGAATCCGATATTGACCAGATTTCAACGGGAGACGAGGTTCAGATTGCCTCCAGGGATTCAGGTTCTGACCGGTTTCACAGTGGGCAGGTATCCTGGGTGTCGAGCATGCTGGATGGAAAGACCCGCACCATCCCCGTTCGCGTTGTACTGAAGTCTCCCAGGGGCGACCTTCGCCCGAATACCTATACCACCGCCAGAATCATGACGGAAGCGGAGGCATCACTGCCGCTGGTTCCGGATGATGCGGTTCAAACCATTAGCGGTGAATCTGTTGTGTTTGTTCCGGGCGATGAGAAAGGGGCTTACAAGGCTGTTCCCGTCACGCTTGGCAAGGAAGCAAACGGCTTGATTGAGATCAAGTCCGGGATCAGCGCGGGCACGGAAGTGGTTTCAGTAGGCGCTTTTGATCTGATGTCGGCCATTACCGCCAGTGGCCGTAGCGCCGCTCACGGACACTAAAACCCGGGGGGAACATGGTTAACGCAATTGTGAATTATGCGCTGAACAACCGTCTGATGACGATTGTTTTTGCTATCGCCGTGATCGTTGCCGGGGTATTTTCATTTCAAAAACTGCCGGTGGACGCATTTCCCGACGCGACGCCTACCATGGTTCAGGTTTTTACTGCCAGTCCTGGTCTGTCGCCGGTGGATATTGAAACGCTGATTTCCTATCCCATTGAAATCAGCATGTACGGCATCCCCAAGTTGCAGAAGGTTCAGAGCACGTCGATTTTCGGGCTTTCCCGGGTGACCATCTATTTCGAAGATGGCACCGATATATACTTCGCCAGGCGGCTGGTAAACGAACGGCTTTCAGAAGCCAAGCGCCAGATCCCGGAGGGCATGGGGGAACCCGAACTAGGACCCATCACCACGGGCTTGGGACGTATCCTGATGTATTCCCTGAAAGCTGAGGACGAGAGCCAGTACAGCTTGCAGGAAATTCGCACGATCCAGGACTGGATTGTTAAGCCGCAGCTCAGAACCGTACCCGGGGTAACCGGTGTGCTGTCCATCGGAGGCGAGGTTAAGCAATACCAGGTCAATATCGACGCGCACAAGCTTCAGGCAAGGAGCCTGACGGTCTCGGATGTTCGCGGTGCCCTTACCCAGAACAATCGCAATGTCGGCGCCTCTTTCATTACCAGAGGAGGTGAAGAATACATTGTTCGCGGTTACGGCTGGGTCAACTCTGGTTCCGAAGGCATCAAAGACATCCAGAACATCATTGTGTCCAAGAGTGAGGGGGAGTCCCCAATTTACGTCAAGGATGTTGCGGAGGTTGGTCTTGGACCGGCAATTCGCCGTGGTGCAGAGGTGTCCTCGGGTGAGGAGTCCGTTGGCGGTTACGTGATGAAGTTGATCGGGACCAACACCAGCCAGGTGCTTGAGGACGTCAATGCAAAAATCGACGACCTGAACAAGTCACTTCCGGAGGGTCTGAAGATCGAAGCGTATTACTCCCAGGCGGAGTTGGTGGGCAAGGCTATAGGCACTGTCGAGAAAGCGTTGCTTGAGGGCTCGGTTCTGGTGCTGGTGTTCCTTTATCTGTTCCTGGGAAACATTCGTTCCACACTGATCGTGGTGGCGACGTTGCCGTTGTCTGTACTCTTTGCGTTCATTGCTATGCGCATGTCGGGCCTGTCGGCCAACCTGATGAGTCTGGGCGGGCTGGCTATCGGCATCGGCATGATGGTGGACGGCGCTGTGGTGATGATAGAGAACATCTTCCGACATATTGAAGAGCGATCGGACGAGAAAATCAGCGTGCTCAGGCTTGTTGGTGAATCCGCACGGGAAGTGGCTCGTCCGATCGTCTTTGCCATCGGCATCATTATTATCGTTTTTCTGCCGCTATTTACGCTGCAGGGCGTCGAGGGCAAGCTGTTTTCGCCCATGGCTTACACCATCAGTTTCGCTCTGATCGGCGCATTGCTGCTCGCGTTGACGTTGGTGCCGGTTCTGGCCTCGCTCTCATTCAGGATGGGTGGGCACCATAAGGAGCCGAAGCTGGTTCTATTCCTTAACCGGCTTTACAAACCGGTGGTCAATGTGGTCGTCAAGGCGCCAAAGGTGGTGATGGGCGTTGCAGTGCTGGCCTTTGTCGGAAGCCTCCTGCTGTTTCCCTATCTTGGGAGCGAATTCGTCCCCACCCTGAGGGAGGGCACTTTCCAGATCCGCTCAACACTGCCGCCGGGAGCCAGCCTGGAGTCCGCGATTAAATATGGCAAACGAGTCCAGTCCGTTGTGGAAGAATTTCCCGAGGTAACAGGCACCTACGCACGGATCGGTCGAGCCGAGGTGGGAGGCGACCCTGAGCCGGTAAACGTAGTGGCGACGCTTGTTAACCTCAAGCCTTTGGATCAGTGGAGAGAGGATGTGCGCTATGAGGATCTTCAGAGCGAGATCGCAGAAGCGTTGAATGAACGAGTCCCAGGGCTTGCCAACAATCTGTCCCAGCCGATTCAACTCCGTACCGACGAACTTCTGTCGGGCGTTCAGGCGCAATTGGTCGCCAGCATTTTCGGTGACGACCTGGATGAACTGGGTCGGATCGGCAGGGAAGTCGCTGCCCTGGCCAGAGAGGTGCCTGGTGCAACGGACGTCCGCGCCCAGCAGAGTGCGGGCAAGAAGCAAATTGTTATTCGCCCCGACCGTGAAGTGCTGGCGCAGTTCGGCATCAGCATTGATAACCTGATGAGTACGGTCGAAACCGGAATTGGCGGTAAAGGGGCCGGGCTGGTCTTTGACGGTGTCCGGCGATTTGAGATTTTCACCCGACTGCAAGAGTCCTACCGTGGGTCCATTGATGAAATCAGAAAGCTTCCCCTCAGGGGCAACAGTGGCGAGCTTATTCCGCTTTCACGGGTGGCTGATGTTGAAATGTACGCCGGCCCGAAGAAAATTTCGCGCTCCAATGCCAGTCGGCGACAGTACGTGCAGATGAACGTGCGTGGTCGCGATATGGGCGGTGTT
>NZ_DIHV01000105.1:0-9843 GCF_002420325.1 Marinobacter sp. UBA5687 | reverse complement strand
CATCGTTCCGCTGCCCTGTCAACCGTTTATTTTTCGCTGTTTTCGCTTCCGAAAACCGCCGAAAAACTCTCCGGCTTACTGCCTGTTTCGAGGTGCGCATTCTACACTGAACCGCCTTCCTGTCAACCGCTTTCTGAAGTTTTTCTGAAACATTTTCTTCAGCGCTTTCAAGCAGTTATCGCTCAGGCTTTGCCTCTTTTCAGTGGCCAGCCCCTCAAGCGAGATGCGCATTGTACAGACCTCAGCCGAGGAGTCAACGGCCAATCTGAAAAAAATTCAGATTGGCCAAAACGCCACGAAAATCACTCGACAATGATCACCCGGGCAATCTTCTTTTTACCCGCCTGGATGACACACTCATCCCCTGCTACGAACATGCGCTGCCCCTCAAACTGCTGGCCATCCACATAAACCGCTCCACGCCCAAGCACGTCACGCGCCGCAGCACCGTTCTTCACCAGACCAGCAAGACGCAGAACCGCAGGCATCGGAATCTCACCCTGACCTTCCAGCGAAACCTCCACGACCGGTACGTTGTCCGGAATCTCACCGAGAGCAACCCGATTACCCGCCGACTTATGAGCCGTCTTTGCGGCCTCCTCATCATGGAAGCGGGTAATCAACTCTTCAGCGAGCACCTTCTTATAGTCCTGAGGGTTTTCGCCGCCGGCAACCGCGGCTTTGAATTGCTCGATCTCAGCCATCGGCCGGAAACTGAGCAACTCGAAGTAGCGCCACAGCAACTCATCTGGCATGGAAAGCAGCTTGGTATACATCTCCCCCGGGGAGTCGCTGACCCCCACATAGTTACCGAGAGACTTGGACATCTTCTGGACACCATCCAGCCCCTCAAGGATAGGGACGGTCAGGATGGCCTGCGGTTTCTGGCCGTAATGCTTTTGCAGAATCCGCCCCATCAGAAGATTGAACTTCTGATCAGTGCCACCCAACTCAATATCAGCTTCCAGCGCCACTGAGTCGTAGCCCTGCACCAGAGGATAGAGGAATTCATGAATAGCGATTGGCTGCTCGGAACGATAGCGCTTGGTAAAGTCATCGCGCTCAAGCATACGGGCAACCGTATATTGCCCGGCCAGGCGAATCATATCCGCCGCTGTCATCTTGCTCATCCACTCGGAGTTGAAGACAACCCGGGTTTTTTCCCGATCCAGAATCTTGAACACCTGCTCTTTATAGGTAATCGCATTGTCGCGCACCTGATCTTCAGTAAGCGGAGGCCGGGTAGCACTCTTTCCTGTGGGGTCACCAATCATGCCGGTAAAGTCACCAATCAGGAAAATAACTTCGTGCCCAAGGTCCTGAAACTGGCGCAGCTTGTTTATAAGCACTGTGTGGCCGAGGTGTAAGTCTGGCGCGGTTGGGTCGAAGCCGGCCTTCACTCGCAGCGGCCGACCTTCTTTAAGCTTTTCAACCAGGTCTTCCTCTGGAATCAGCTCATCAATACCTCGTTTGATAATCGCCAGCGCTTCATCTATTGATGCCATGAACCCCTCACCCCGTCTGTGACAATAAAGCGGGAGCCGGTTACAGAGGTCTACAAAAGAAATCTGTGAGTTACCGGCACCCTTGGTACAGTAGAAATGCTCAGAAAACGACCAATCAGAGCATGAAAAGCCCGGGATTATAGCAGCGGCGGCGTAGTTTGTACGACCAGCACAGCCGCTCGACTGTAATGTTGGACACTGTCGCAATTCTGTTATATGCGGTACTCTGTTGGTCTATACTTGACCTGGCGCTTTAATAAGCTGGTACAAATTACTGGATTACCGATTAAAACGGGTGAGCCACGTGCTGAAAACATTCCCCAAAACACACATTACCCTGGCGGCAGCCGCCACGGTGATCGTCTCTGCTGCTGTCCTGATGAGCCCAAGCGCAGACGTTGAAGCCAAGCGGATGAGCTACACCGTCGACCTGGAACAGGGCCTGATTTCCGGGGTATCCTCACAGGAAGCCAACACCCAGGCCGCCGCTCCGGAGGCTGAGACAACAAGCGAAACAACTGAAAGCCAGAGCCAACCAATGGCAGCTCAGGCAGACGTTGCACCCAAGCCTGATATTCAGTGGCAGGAATTCACCATTAAATCTGGCGATACACTCTCCACGTTGTTCCGGAAAGCCGGATTTAACGACGGCCTGATGCTTTCGGTGATTCACGGTGACGGCGAGGCCGACAAGCTCCAACGCCTTTATGCCGGCGAGGATATCCGGTTCGGCGTGAACTCCGAGGGCGAACTGGTTGCGATTGAACTCCAACGCTCTTTGTTGGAGTCCCTCAAAATCGCGCGCACGGAAGATGGCTTTCTTGGTGAGACCGTCGTTCGCGAACCTGAGGCCAGACCGGCATTTGCCGCAGGCGTTATCGACGGATCTTTATACCTCTCAGCCAGAGACGCCGGCCTGAATGATCGCCTGACGATGGAACTGGCCGGCATTTTCGGCTGGGACATCGACTTTGTATACGATGTCAGAAAAGGCGACAGCTTCGAAGTGGTTTATGAAGAGCTTTATATTGATGGCGAAAAGTTTGATACCGGCCGGATTCTCTCCGCCCGCTTTATCAACCGGGGAGAAGATAACCTTGCCCTGCTGTATACCGATGCGAACGGAGAAAGTGACTACTATTCACCCGACGGCAAGAGCATGCGCAAGGCCTTCCTGAGAGTGCCCATCAACGCCCGCGTTTCCTCGCCTTTTAACCTGCAACGTCGCCACCCGGTTCTCGATGTGGTTCGCCCACACGAAGGTACCGACTATGCCGCACCTCCGGGGACCCCAATCAAGGCAGCCGGTAGTGGCCGGGTGAAGTTCGCTGGCTGGAAAGGCGGCTACGGCCGGACGGTGGTACTGCAGCATGGCGACAATATCACAACGCTTTACGCACATATGAGCCGACTGGGCAAAGGCATCAAGAACGGTACCCGGGTCAAGCAGGGCGAAACCATTGGCTACGTCGGCTCATCCGGCATGGTGACTGGACCCCACCTGCATTACGAATTCCGGATCAACGGTGCGCCGAGAAACTCAAGAACGGTAAAACTCCCTGACGCCAAGCCGGTGCCGGACAGCGAGATGGCAAGATTCCAGAAGTTCACCGAGCAGCGCCTGGCACAGTTCAACGTGTTCCGCGAAAGCAATCAGCAGCTGGCTCTGGCCTCGGATAACTGAGCATGGACTACTGGCTAGGCCTGATGTCAGGCACCAGCATGGACGCAGTTGATGCGGTGCTGGTGTCTTTCGACACGAACAGCCTGGCCGTCCACGAAACCATCTCTCTACCCTATGCCGACGCGCTGCGCCAGCGGTTATTGCTGGCAACACGCAACCAGGCTGACCCGGATGAGCTGGGCGAACTGGATACCCTGGTTGGCCAGCATTTTGCGGAAGCCGGTGCCCAACTGATTAAACAGTCGGGAATTAGCCCAAAACAGATACGGGCCGCCGGCAGCCATGGCCAGACCATTCGCCACCAACCAGCCGGCAATGCGCCCTTTTCCCTTCAGATCGGCAATGCCGCGTGGCTATCCGAACGCCTGGGGATCAGTACAGTTGCCGATTTCCGCAGCCGGGATATTGCCTCCGGCGGACAGGGCGCTCCCCTGGTACCCGCTTTTCATCGCTGGCTCTTTGCCTCACCCACTCAGGATCGATGCATTCTGAATCTCGGTGGCATTGCCAATATCACCTGGCTGCCGGCCGGATCGAGAAAGCCGGCCGTCGGCTTCGATACCGGCCCGGCCAATGCCCTGCTGGACGCCTGGTGCCTGGACCAGACCGGGCGGCATTTTGATGAAGACGGCCACATGGCCAGTGAGGGCGCGACCCATTCCGAACTGCTTGCCAGCATGCTGTCAGACGCCTACTTCAGCAAACCAGCTCCGAAAAGTACGGGCAAAGAGCGTTTCAACATCGACTGGGTGCGCACACATCTTCAACGTTTCGACGAGATACCCGCCGAGGACGTGCAGAGAACCCTGCTGCAACTGACCGTGACAACCATTCTCCAGCAGTTACCACAGGAAAATGCGGACATGGCCGTGTATGCCTGTGGTGGTGGCACCTTCAATCGATTACTGATGAGAGAGCTCAAGGTAGGCCTTGGGTCTGCCGCACTACACACCACGGCGGATCTTGGTCTTGACCCTCAGTGGGTAGAGCCGGTGGCGTTCGCCTGGCTGGCCCGACAAACCATCCTTCAGTTACCGGGCAACGTGCCCGAAGTCACCGGCGCTTCGGGCGAGAGAATACTGGGCGCAATTTATCCACCCTGATTCAGATGGAAAATGAGCTGCCGCAACCGCAGGTCGAACTCGCATTGGGGTTCTGAACGACAAACTGTGAACCCTGCAGCCCTTCCTGATAGTCGATAGTCGCGCCCACCAGATACTGATAGCTCATTGAATCCACCAGCAGCTTGACCCCATCCCGTTCTATGACGGTGTCATCTTCTTCCTGACTTTCATCAAACGAGAAGCCGTACTGGAAACCGGAGCAGCCGCCGCCTGTGACAAAGACACGCAACTTGAGATCGGGATTTTCCTCCTCCTCGATCAACTCACGCACCTTTGCGACTGCGTTGTCGGTGAAAAACAACGGCGTGGCCATTTGTTGCTGAACTACACTCAAAGTCTGCCTCCGGCATGATATTGCTGTCAGGAAATTATGGTATTCCTGACTAAAACAATCAACTATTCGGACTTATCCTCATCTTCAGTTGAGACTGAACCGTCTGCCTGCCTATGTTCATGAGTCAGCAAGCCACTGGTCTCGTCCTTGCGAACCAGGTTACCGTTGACCGAGGCGCCCATGGCCATCTCAATCAACTGGTAATAGACATTGCCGGTAACAACCGCTTTCTCTGCCAGCTCGAGGTGGGCAGAGGCATGCACGTCACCCTTTACCTTGCCATTGATGATGATATGGGGAGCCACCACGTCGCCAACGATTTCCCCCACCTCTGACAAACGTACCACCGCATCGGAGCCTTCTTCGGCCACAACCCGGCCCTTGATGGTGCCATCCACGTGAAGACCACCGGAGAAATGAACGTCGCCCTCAACGGTGGTCTTGCCGGAAATCAGGGTGTCAAAATGGCCGGGGGAACGGCGGGGTTTCTGCTTTTTCTTGCCAAGCATCTCAGTTCTCCGTTAAATCTTTCCAATCAAAGGTTCGTTCAGCCTGGGATGCCTCGCGGCCCTCCGCCTGGGCAACGACCTGAATCTCATAGGGCTCAAAGCTCTCAGGCAGGCGCAGGCTGCCCTCCACATCCTGGAAGTAGCGGAACCGGAATTTCACGCCCAGATCATCAATTTCATCCGACAGATCCCTCAGCGCAATCACCTCTTTCTCGCCATCCAGACGACCGATGACATTCACGGCCACCAGGCCCGAAATATAGCTCTTGTTATTGCCAACCTGAGTCAGCACCATTTTGAAATCGAAAACACCAGACTCCCTGGCCGGGCTCAGCGTAAAACTGTCTACCTGCAGGCCCTTGCTGGTTTCCGAGGGCGCCATGATATTGCGGTAGAAGGTAAGATCCGCCTCCAGCTCCAGGATGCGGGTTTCCAGGCCGACAATCGTGTTTCGTGCCTCCCGCAGTGCCTGCTCATCGATCGCGCGCCCACGTTCGAGATTCACCAACCCCTGGCGTGCCTCCCGGTATTGCTCCCGAAGGTTCTCCACCTCCTCCACCAGTTGCTCGGCAGACGCTTCCGCCGAGCTGAAACGGAAACCGCCCTGGGCGAGCCCGGCGGCATATCCGGCCACAGCCGCAATGACGGTGAATGTCAGCAGAATCAAGCTTCGACGCAACCGGTAACCCGGCCGGTGGCGGATAACAACGTATTCATCCGCCGGTTTTCGGGGATCACTCACGGCCAGTCCTCACGGCAGCAGAGCCGGAGCGTTCAGGCCCATGGTTTCATCCAGACCGAACATGATGTTCATGTTCTGAACGGCCTGGCCGGCGGCGCCTTTCACCAGATTGTCGATCACCGATGACACAATCACGATGTTGCTGTCTTCCTGGCGGTGTAATGCCATCCGACAGTGATTGGCGCCACGGACACTGCGGGTCTCCGGATGACTGCCAAACGGCATGACATCCACGAAAGGCTCGTCTTTGTAACGCGCTTCATACAGAGCCTGAAGTCGGTCAAAATCCTGCGGCTTTTCAAGCTCGGCATACAGCGTGGCTTCGATGCCGCGGATCATCGGTATCAGATGCGGCACAAAGGTAACACCAACACCTTTGCCTGCTGCGGCCGTCAGGCCCTGGCGGATCTCCGGCAAATGCCGATGCCCGGAAGCCCCGTAGGCCTTGAAACTCTCGCCTATTTCACCGTGGAGCATGCCAATCTTGCCCTGCCGGCCAGCACCGCTGGCGCCGGACTTGGCATCGGCTATCAGCCTTGCAGGATTGACCAGACCGTGTTCCAGCAACGGCAGGAATCCCAGCTGTACAGCTGTCGGATAACACCCTGGATTCGCAACCAGCTGAGCGTCACGGATGGCCTCGCGGGCCACTTCCGGCAAGCCGTACACCGCTTTCTCGGCCCAGTCGGCACTCTCGTGGGGCATGCCATACCAGTTTGCCCAGGTATCAAGATCCTTCAGGCGGAAATCCGCCGACAGATCGACGACGCGAACACCTGAGGCCATCAATTCCGGAACCATGCGCATGGCAACGCCGTGAGGCGTGGCAAAAAACACCAGATCACAGCTCGCCAGCACCGATGCGTCGGGCTCGGAGAACTCAAGGTCATAATGGCCTCGCAGGTTGGGATACATATCGGCCACGGGCATACCCGCTTCCGATCGCGAGGTGATGCAGATAACCTCTGCTTCCGGGTGGACGGCCAGAATTCTCAGCAGCTCTACACCCGTGTATCCGGTTCCGCCGACGATGCCTACTTTAATCACTCTTATCTCCAACGTGGTCTGGACAGAATTGGGAAGTCAGGGCACGTAGTCTAACATGATAAACCAAGGACTTATTGCAGCCTGCGGGCCCGCCGTTACAATGTTGTCAGAAATCTGCTGATAATCCCGACACTCCAACCGGAACACCCCGCCAATGCGTAGCATCAGGCAACAGATTACCGAGAATCTGATCCCCGTATTTCGGCGGAAGCTCTCCGGCGTTGATGCGTTACCGCAATTGGCGGTTCTTGGCCTGCTCTCCGGCATTGTGACCGGCGGCGTGATCCTGCTGTTCCGACTCGCTATTGAATGGCCACTGGAGCACTTCCTGCCGGGCCAGGGTTCAGAGAGTTTCGAAGAACTGGACCTGCTCACCCGCGGTCTTCTGCCCCTGGCCGGGGCTCTGGGGTTGGGCCTTTTTTTGCACAAACTCGGCCTGCACGACCGCAAGGTCGGCATTGTCCATATCATGGAGCGGCTGAACTACCATCAGGGCTACATCTCCTTCCGCAGTGCCATGGTTCAGTTTGTTTCCGGGGTTACTACGGTCATCACCGGGCAATCCGCCGGCCGGGAGGGACCTGCCGTACATCTGGGTGCGGCCTTTTCCAGCCTGCTCGGGCAATGGATGCGGCTACCCAACAACAGCATTCGCACGCTGGTCGCCTGCGGTTGTGCCGCTGCCATTTCCGCCTCCTTCAACACCCCCATCTCCGGCGTAATTTTCGCCATGGAAGTGGTGATGATGGAGTACACGATTGCCGGCTTCACCCCGATTATCCTGGCGGCAGTCAGCGCTGCCATCGTCACCCAGGCGGTTTACGGCACCGAACCGGCGTTCAGTGTCCCGGCACTGACTATGAATTCGCTGCTGGAGATTCCCTGGATTCTCGCCATTGCCGTTATTATCGGCATCGCGGCGGCCGGATTTATCCAACTGGTAGATAGTATGGGCCGTTACCATCACCGCCCGGTGTTGCTACGAATTGCCGTGGCCGGCCTGTTGATGGTGCCCTTCGCCCTGGTCATCCCGGAAACCATGGGCATCGGCTACGATACCGTGAGCGAAACCATTCATGGCGAACTGGGATTCTGGTTACTGCTCGGCGCGGGCAGCGCCAAGCTGATCATCACCGGATTGTCCATCGGACTGGGCATGCCCAGCGGCGTTATCGGCCCCACCATCTTCATGGGCGCCACTCTGGGCGGCGCCATGGGACTGATCGGCGCCCAGATGTTCCCGGACATTGCCTCATCGGTGGGGTTTTACGCCATGCTGGGTATGGGGGCGATGATGGGCGCCGTGCTGCAGGCGCCACTGGCGGCATTGATGGCGCTGATGGAGCTCACCCGGAATCCGAACATCATACTGCCAGGCATGCTGATGATTACTACCGCCAGCCTGGTGACCAGCGAAGCCTTCGGCAAGAAATCCCTGTTCCTGACCATCCTAAAGAGCCAGGGCCTGAGCTACCAGAACTCCCCCGTTATCCAGGCACTGAGGCGGGTTTCGGTTGGCGCCATCATGGAACGGAATATTCTTCGAACCGAGCGCGCGCTCACGCTTGAAGAAGCCAAGAAAGCCCTGAAATCGGAACCGAAATGGCTTCTGGTGGAAGGCAGCAATGGCCCCACCGCCCTGCTGCCAGCCGTCGATCTGGCCCGCTTTCTTGAGGACACAGAGAAACAGGCCGCCGAGGAAGGCACCGAATTACCGGAATCCATTGATCTGATGGAAATCCCCGCCAACCGGCGGGATGTGGCACCGGTTCAGTACCAGGCAACGCTGGAAGAAGCCCTGCAACAATTCGACAGCACCCAGGCTGAGGCGCTATACGTACAACGCCATGTGGCCCCCATGATTCAACGGGTTTATGGTGTTGTGCTGCAAACGGATATCGAAAGCTACTACCAATACCGACGGAGTTAACGAATGCTTTGGGTGAAAGCCTTCCACATTATTTCCCTGGTGTGCTGGTTCGCCGGCATTTTCTATCTGCCCAGACTGTTCGTGTATCATGCCGCCTGCGAGGATGAACCAGGCAAGGAGCGGTTCAAGGTGATGGAACGCAAGCTTTACCGTGGCATCACTACGCCTTCCATGGTCGCCACAGTTGTCTTTGGTGTCTGGATGCTCAGCTACAACTGGTCCGGCTATTTCAGCCAGGGTTGGCTGCATGCCAAGCTGACGCTGGTGGCTTTGCTGATCATCTACCACTTCTACTGTGGTCACCTTGTCAAAGTGTTCCGGGATGATCAGAACACCCGTAGCCACGTGTTCTACCGCTGGTTTAATGAGCTGCCGGTGTTTGTCCTGCTCGCTGTCGTGATTCTTGCTGTTGTTAAACCATTCTGAGGAGATCGGCCATCAAAAGCTTCACCCGCCCCCACGTACTGGTGCTCTCCGGGCTGGATCCGTCTGGTGGCGCCGGCATACAGGCAGACATACAGGCCATCACATCCATCGGCGCCCATCCGCTGCCCGTGCTCACCTGCCTGACTGTGCAGGACACCCGCAACGTATATGGTGCCGAGCCCGTCAGCCCGGGCCTGATCAAACAGCAACTGGAGTGCCTAGCCCAGGATACGCCCATCCACGCCATCAAAACCGGGGCGCTCGGAAATGCCGAAGTGGTGGAGGTACTGGTGGAGTTTGTGCAGAAGCATTCGGGCGTGCCTTTGATTGTCGACCCGGTGATCAAGGCGGCTGGCGGTGGCGATCTGGCTGATGATGCGCTTGTCACAGCCATGAAAGACAAACTGTTTGCCAGGGCTGAAATGATTACGCCCAACGGCATTGAACTGGCTCAGCTCGGCGGCAGCGACGATCCGGCAGAGGCCGCCCGCAACCTTTTGCAGACGGGCTGTGAGTCCGTGCTTGCCACCGGCGGCCACGGC
>NZ_DIHV01000009.1:16618-30834 GCF_002420325.1 Marinobacter sp. UBA5687 | reverse complement strand
CCCCCGGAACGTATTGGCATCCGGTTTGTAAACCACCCGCGCCCCACTCCGGGTAAAGTCCGGCACTTCCGGCCCGGTGTTGAAGGCGATGCCATCAATAATGCCGCCGCCCTCAACCGGCTGCAGCACCAGCTTCAGATGGTTCTCGCCGACAATCCGCTGGCTCACTACCCGGAATTCACCGTCAAACACCGGCTCGGGGAAGTGCTGGCCCCAGGGGCCGGCGCGTTTGAGCAGGTAGGCGGTGTCCAGGTTCAGCTCTTCCGGAGCCAGTGGGCCGTCAGTGGTGATGGCGGCTTCCAGGTCTTCCGGTTTCAACATGTCACGCACGGCCTGGTCGAAGGCGTTGCTGAAACGTTCGAGGTCGTCCCGGGCGATGGTCATGCCGGCGGCCATGGCGTGGCCGCCGTATTTTTTCATCAGGCCCGGATTCTTGGCGTCGACCACGGCCAGGGCATCCCGGATATGCAGGCCGGGGATGGATCGGGCAGAGCCTTTCAGGTGTTCGCCGTCGTCGTCGGGCGCAAAAGCAATGGTAGGGCGATGGGTCTGTTCGCGGATGCGGGCCGCCAGGATGCCGATCACGCCCTGGTGCCAGTCCTGATCGAACAGGGCCAGACCCCAGGGCAAGCCGTCAATATCGAGGGACATGGAGGCCAACAGGTCCTGGGCCTGGGCTTTCATGTCTTTTTCAATGGTGCGGCGTTCGCGGTTGAAGTTATCCAGTTCCCGGGCCAGGCGCAGCGCTTCGTCGCGACTGTCGGCGAGCAGACAGGCGATGCCGATACTCATGTCGTCCAGCCTGCCGGCAGCGTTCAGGCGCGGGCCAACCACAAAACCCAGATCGGTGGCGCTGATTTCGGTGTAGTCGCGGCCGGCTACTTGCAGCAGAGCCAGGATGCCCGGTCTGGCTTCGCCTTTGCGGATGCGGCGGATGCCCTGCTCCACAAAGATGCGGTTGTTATGGTCCAGCGGAACCACGTCGGCCACGGTACCCAGGGCCACCAGGTCCAGCAGGGCGCCCAGATTCGGCTCCGGGTCCGGCAGCCGGTTGTTGTCTCGCAGGTACTTACGCAGCGCCGTGAGCACGTAGAACATCACGCCCACTCCCGCAGCATTTTTGCTCAGGAACGGACAACCGGGTTGATTGGGGTTCACAATGGCATCGGCATCTGGCAACTCTTCTCCGGCCAGATGGTGGTCGGTGATAACCACTTTGATGCCTAACTCCCGGGCAGCACGCACGCCTTCGATGGCGGAGATGCCGTTGTCGACGGTCACCAGAAGATCCGGCAAATCCCCGTCTTCCTGCAACCGGTGGATGATGCCAGGTGTCAGGCCGTAGCCATCAGAGAATCGGCTGGGCACCCGGAAATCAATCGCCGCCACACCGAGCATTGACAAACCCAGCATAGCCACCGAAGTACTGGTAGCCCCATCGGCATCGAAGTCCCCCAGCACCATTACCCGCTGTTTCTGCACTATGGCCTCGGCCAGCAGTTCAACTGCGCGATCAATACCGCGAAGCTGCATCGGCGAAGCCAGGTGTTTCAGGGTGTACTGGAGCTGGTCGTCGGATTGCACACCGCGGGCGGCGTACAGACGGCGAAGGATGGGAGGCAGGTTTTGCCCCCACCCCGTCACATCGGACGGCTGGGGGCGACGCAGGATCTTTTTAGGAGTCATGCCGGATCAGGCGTTCTTCCAATGCTTGGCGATAAAACCCTGCACCTCGGACACGTTGTTATCCAGCACGGTGTAGCGCTCTTCCCGCTCGAACAGATCAGCCATGTGGGCCGGCAATTGCGGCTTCACGCTCAGGCCGGATTCGGCAATCGCATCCGGGAACTTGGCCGGGTGCGCGGTACCGAGGGTGATCATGGGCACAGCAGAGTCTCGGCGGCAGTTGCGGGCAGCGCGTACGCCAATGGCGGTGTGCGGGTCCAGCAGATATTCGTTGTGCTCGTAGACGTCACGAATGGTGTCGCAGGTAGTTTTATCGTCCACCGCATCGCTGTCGAACAGCTTGCGGGCGTGCTTCCAGCGGTAGTCTTCAATGCTGACAGGGCCTTTGGCTGCATTTTCCAGCAAGGCTTTGACCGCCGCGCCGTCACGGCCGTGCAGATCAAACAGCAGACGCTCGAAGTTGCTGGACACCATGATGTCCATGCTCGGCGACAGGGTATGCTCCAGCTGGTGCTGCTCATACTTGTTGCCGCTCATGAAGCGATGCAGGATATCGTTGCGGTTGGTGGCAATCACCAGCTGGCTGATGGGCAGCCCCATTTTCTTGGCCAGGTAGCCGGCGAAAATATCGCCAAAGTTGCCTGTGGGCACAGAGAACGCCATGCTGCGGTCCGGGCCACCCAGAGCGAGAGACGCCTGGAAGTAGTACACGATCTGGGCCATGATCCGGGCCCAGTTGATGGAGTTCACCGCCGCCAGCTGAGTTTTGCCGCCCAGGAAAGACTGATTGCCGAAGCTCTCCTTCACCATGCGCTGACAGTCGTCGAAGTTGCCTTTGACTGCGATGTTATGGATGTTGTCGCCCTGCACCGTAGTCATCTGGCGGCGCTGGACTTCAGACACTCGCTGATGCGGATGCAGGATAAAGATATCCACGTGCTCGCACCGGCGGCAGCCCTCGATGGCGGCAGAACCGGTATCACCGGAGGTGGCCCCCATGATCACAACGTGCTGGTTGCGCTTCTCCAGAACGTAGTCCAGCAAGCGGCCCAGCAGCTGCAGGGCAAAGTCTTTGAACGCCAGCGTCGGGCCACGGAACAGCTCCATCACCCACTCGTTGGTGTCCAGCTGAACCAGCGGTGCCACCGCCTGGTGGCTGAACACGCTGTAGGTTTCATCCAGCATCTTGCGGAAGTCGTCCGCCGGGATGGCATCCTCTACGAACGGATACATCACTTTATAGGCCAGCTCCGCATAGGGAAGCCCACGCCAGCTACGAATTTCTTCCAGGCTGAAGTGCGGCAACGATTCAGGCACATAGAGGCCACCATCGGTGGCCAGCCCGGTCAGAAGAACGTCCTCAAAGCCCAGTGCGGGAGCTTCACCCCGTGTACTGATGTATCTCACGTGCGTACCTGTCAGTTAAAGTTTTCTGCGCGAATACGGACAACCTTGCCATCGATGTCGGCGAGGGACTCCATCTCGTCAATGGCCAGGTTCATCTGGCGCTCCTGAACCGTGTGGGTCAGGATGATGACCGGAATCCGGCCATCCTTGAATTCGGATTCTTTCTGCATGATCGATTCGATGTTGATGCCATGCTCACTCAGAATGGCAGCGATCTTGGCCAACACGCCCGGATGGTCAAAGGCCTGAATACGCAGGTAATAAGCCGACTGAACATCTTCCATTGGCAGTACCGGCAGGTCTTCCAGGGCGTCCGGCGTAAATCCGAGGTAGGGAATGCGCTGCTGGCTGTTGCTGGCCACCGCACGGGCAACATCCACGATGTCTGCGATAACCGCTGAGGCTGTGGCCTCGTCCCCGGCACCAGGACCGTAATACATGGTCTGGCCAACGGCATCACCATCCACCAGGACCGCGTTAAGAACGCCATCAACCTGAGCAATCAAATGACTCTGTGGCACCAGCGTCGGATGCACCCGCAGTTCAATACCGTCTTCACGACGACGGGCGATGCCCAGGTGCTTCACCCGGTACCCCAGCAACTCTGCGTGGGAAATATCATATGGAGTAATACCGGAAATGCCCTCGGTAAAACCTTTCTCAAACTGAAGGGGAACGCCGAACCCGGACGCCGCCAGGATGGTCAGTTTGTGAGCGGCATCAATACCTTCCACATCGAACGTCGGGTCCGCTTCCGCGTAGCCCAGCGCCTGCGCTTCTTTGAGGACTTCACCAAATTCCCGGCCCGCGCGCATTTCGGTGAGAATGTAATTGCCGGTGCCATTGATAATGCCGGCAATGGTGTCAATGCGGTTGGCGGCCAGGCCCTCACGCACAGACTTGATTACCGGAATGCCGCCGGCAACGCCGGCTTCGTAGGCAACCACAACGCCGGCCTTCTCCGCTGCGTCGAAAATCTCATTACCGTGCACGGCAATCAGGGCCTTGTTGGCAGTCACCACATGCTTGCCGTTGGCAATGGCCGCCAGCACCAGCTCTTTGGCTGCGTCATAGCCACCAATCAGCTCTACCACGATATCAATGGAGGGATCGTTCACCACATCATAAATGTCGGTACTGAACGGGACATTGCCCAGATCAAGGTCATCGCGGCTATGGCGGCTTGCCACCCGGGCAATCCGAATGTTGCAGCCGGCACGACCCGCAATAATTGCGGCGTTGCGAGTCAGGACATTGAATGTACCGCCGCCTACGGTTCCCAGTCCGCAAATTCCGACATTGACGTCTTTCAAGCTCTCACCTCTGATCCCGATGGGGTGCTGATGGATTGCAATAAGGGGGCATAGTATACCGATTCAGGGCCGGCTGAATAAGCCCTGAATCGGTCACGCTTTCAACAAAGATGATGACTACCGGCGAACACCGACAGGGTCACAGAATACCGAGACCCTCGGCCAGATTTCGGGCCGGCACATAACCCCGAACCATATTGCCGTCTTCCAGCAAGATAGCCGGCGTGCCGGTCACACCAACCTGACCGCCGAGACGATACTGCTCTGCCACCGGGTTCTCACAACTCTTCTGCTCTACCGAGCGGCCCGCTTTGGCGGCATCCATAGCGGCCTGCTGATCGTCAGCGCACCAGACCGAGATATATTTATTGAAGGAGGCCGTACCTGGCCCGGAACGGGGAAACGCGTAGTAATTGACGGTAATACCGTACTCATTCAACTGGGGCACTTCATCGTGCAACTTCCGGCAATAGGGGCAATCGATATCGGTAAACACATTAACGACCGCCTTCTCTTTACCCTTGGCCGGATACGAAATCACGCCCTTGCCACCATAATCCGCCATCACGTCCTTACGGGAACCCGCACGGGATTCTTCAGTAACGTTGGCAATGCCGTTTTTGGTGATTTTCAGCAGATCGCCCGTCAGCAGATAGGTGCCGTCTTCCGTGGTGTAGATGGTGTCGCCGTTGTTGCTCTGAACTTCGTACAACCCTTTTGCCTCAGATTCGCGAACAGAGTTTACCTTGAGACCGGGAACCGCCTCGGTCAGCCGCTGGGCAATGCGGTCTTCGGCTTCGCCTGCCTGGGAGGCTGGCGCCCCGACCAGGGTCAGCGCCAGTCCAATGGACACTGCTACTGATTTGATGTTCATGAGCTTGAAACTACCTCTGTCGGTTTGTGTGGTGTCTGCGACACCGGAAAATCGGATTAGTTCAGCCTCCGGAGCGGCCGCAGTCAACCCCTGGGGTGGTGGGCCTGATGAAGATCCTGCAATCTTTGCCGCGCAACATGAGTGTAGATCTGGGTGGTCGACAGATCTGAATGCCCCAACAGCATCTGCACCACCCGAAGATCCGCCCCGTGATTGAGCAAATGGGTGGCAAATGCATGCCTGAGCGTATGAGGAGAAAGGTGCTTGGTGATTCCGCAGCGAATCGCATAATGCCGGATTCGATACCAGAAGGCCTGCCGGGTCATGGCGGTGCCACGATTGCCCGGAAACAGGGCATCACTGGTTTTGCCTCGCAGCAGCTCGCCCCGGGCCTGCCGCATATACTGTAATAACCAGTCCACAGCTTCTTCACCCAGCGGCACCAAACGCTCCTTGCCGCCCTTGCCCTGTATGCGAACCACGCCCTGCCTCAGGTTGACCTGGTCCACCGTCAGCCCCGTCAACTCCGAAACCCGAAGTCCGCAGCCATAGAGAATCTCCAGCATGGCCCGATCCCGCAATTCTACCGGCAGCTCCGGGTCCGGCTCAGTCAGCAGCGACTCCACGTCGGCCTCGGTCAGGGTATCCGGCAAGCGCCGGGGCAACCTAGGGCTGTCAATCCGCAACGTTGGGTCTTCGGCAATAATGCCTTCACGCAAAAGAAAACGATAGAAGCGCCTTACACCAGACAGGCGGCGGGCCGCCGTGCTGGTTTTCAGGCCGTCGGACAAGCCCCGCGACATCCAGGCCAGAAGATCTGTGCGTCGTGCGCTGCGCAGGGTTGGCGCCCCAGCTTGCTGCTCCAGCCACCCGGACAAACGGTACAGATCACTGGCATAGGCCTGCCGGGTTTTCTCGCCAAGGCCATCCTCAAGCCAGACCGCGTCACTGAAACGCTCTATCAACTGCTCATCTTCTGGCCTTGGCACAGCACCCTCTTCGATTCCGGAGTCATCGCAGGCATTAAACCATAAAAAAAGCAGCCCCTTGAGGCTGCTTTTTGGTACTGAACAGACGAATCTGAATCAGTTAAGCTTTTCCTTGATACGAGCTGCCTTACCAGACAGGTCGCGCAGGTAGTAAAGCTTGGCCTGACGCACGTCACCACGACGCTTCACACTGACGCTGTCGATCAGCTTGGAGTAGGTCTGGAAAGTACGCTCAACGCCCACGCCGTAAGAGATCTTACGAACAGTGAAGGAAGAGTTCATGCCACGGTTACGCTTGCCGATAACCACGCCTTCAAACGCCTGCAGACGCTCACGGTTACCTTCAGTTACGCGAACCTGTACAACCACGGTATCGCCCGGCGCGAACGCAGGGATTTCCTTGGTCATCTGTTCTGCTTCAAGTTGACTGATGATGTTGTTCTTGCCGCTCATCGTAATGCTCCTGATACCCAATCTTTCAATGCCCTGATGACTCAGAGGCACCCGGTTCGTTCAAAATTTCTTCCAGTAACTGACGCTCTTCTTCCGTAAGTTCCCGCTTTTCCAGCAGGTCGGGGCGCCGCTCACTGGTTCGCCTCAACGATTCTTTCAATCGCCAACGCCGGATCTGTTCATGGTGACCGCCCAACAGAACTTCCGGCACCGCCTGACCTTCGTAAACCTCGGGCCGGGTGTAGTGCGGACAATCCAGCAATCCGTCGGCAAAGGAATCCTGCTCTGCCGACTGCGCATGACCCAGCGCTCCGGGGATGAGGCGTGTTACCGCATCAATTACAGCCATCGCTGCCAGCTCGCCACCCGAGAGAACGAAATCCCCAAGGGATACCTCCCGGTCGACCTCTGCCGCAATCAGGCGCTCATCCACACCTTCATAACGACCGGCAACGAGAATCAGCTGCTGCTCGGCGGCGAGTGACTCCACCACCGACTGATCCAGCCTTTCACCCTGCGGCGAAAGATAGACCACACAGGCCTTGCCGGGTGCCGATGCCCTGGCCGCCTGGATTGCGTCCCGAAGAGGCTGAATTTTCATCAGCATCCCAGGACCACCACCATAAGGCCGGTCATCCACCGTGCGATGACGATCGTGGGAGTAATCCCGGGGATTCCAGCTCTGAAAGGTCAACAGACCTTCACGCACTGCCCTCCCGGTAATCCCGTAATCCGTCACCGCAGAAAACATATCCGGGAACAGACTGACTGCGCCAATCCACACCCCTCAGAACTCCGGATCCCAGTCAACCACCATGCGAGAGCCTTTGAGATCCACCTGCTGAACCACTTGATCCGGCAGATAGGGAATCAGACGCTCGCGCTGGTCAATAGAGCCCGCCGTAGCGTGCACCACCAGGACATCATTGGAGCCTGTCTCCAGAAGGTGATGCACCTTACCCAGGCACTCACCTTCTACCGTGAAGACATCCAGACCTTCCAGCTGATGCCAGTAGAACTCCCCTTCGGGCAGTTCCGGCAGTTGCTCGGTGGGAACCCGGATCTCCGCTCCGCAATAGGTGCGGGCTACTTCACGATCATCAATACCTTTAAGCCTGACGACGATCCCCTGCCCCTGGCGGCGACCTTCCTCAAGCCTGATCGGAATACGCCTGCCGTCCAGGAGCAGAGTCCAGTCACGGTAGTTCAGTATTCCGTCTTTCGGGTCTGTGTAAGAGAAGACCTTAAGCCAACCCTTTACCCCGAACACCGAGGTGATCCGGCCGATCACAGTTTCCTGCGAATTCTGCGTCATGCCTTTACAACCCCGGTACCAACAATGCTATTACTGAGCAGCCTTCAGCAGCTGAGCAACACGCTCACTGGTCTGTGCACCCTGGCCCAGCCAGAAATCAACGCGCTCACGATTAACACGCAGACGCTCTTCCTGACCACGGGCAATCGGGTTAAAGAAACCAACACGCTCAATGAAACGGCCGTCACGGGAGTTACGGCTGTCAGTGACTGTCAGATGGTAGAACGGGCGCTTCTTGGAGCCGCCACGAGCCAAACGGATTGTTACCATTTCGACCAATATCCTGTTCTGTTGTACGAACTTTGTACGATTCCCGACACACCGTTTCACGGCTGACGGGAAGACCCATACTCGAAAGGGGCGCTATTCTATGCGAAAAAAGCGCCAATGAAAACAGGGAAACCACCGGTTTCCCCATTTTATATGTAAGGCTTTTTACATACGGCCAAACGGAGGCATGCCACCACCGCCGCCGGGCGGCATCATACCACCCATACCGCGCATCAGGTTAGCAACCCCGCCCTTCTTGCCAAACTTTTTCATCATCTTCTGCATCTGCTTGTGCTGCTTGAGCAGACGGTTCACGTCCTGGATCTGGGTACCGGAACCGGCAGCAATCCGACGCTTGCGGGAATTATTGATGACATCCGGGTAGCGGCGCTCTTTTGGCGTCATGGAGCAGATAATGGCTTCCATCTGACCAACCGACTTGTCGTTAACCTGAGCCTGCGCCATCTGGGCCATCTGCCCCATGCCCGGCAACTTGTCCAACAGTCCGCCGATACCGCCCATATTCTTCATTTGCTGGAGCTGGTCGCGGAAGTCTTCCAGATCAAAACCTTTACCCTTCTTGATCTTCTTGGTGAGCTTCTCGGCTTTCTTTCGGTCCAGCTTGCGCTCAGCTTCCTCAATCAGGGAGAGCACATCCCCCATGCCAAGGATGCGGGAGGCAACACGATCGGGATAGAAAGGCTCCAGAGCGTCTGACTTTTCACCAATACCCAGGAACTTGATGGGCTTGCCGGTGATATGACGCACGGACAACGCCGCACCGCCACGGGCATCGCCGTCGGTCTTGGTCAGCACCACGCCGGTCAGCGGTAACGCGTCGTTAAATGCCTTGGCGGTATTGGCCGCGTCCTGGCCCGTCATGGCATCAACCACAAACAGGGTTTCAACCGGATTCACCGCCTTATGCAGGCGACCGATTTCACCCATCATCTGCTCATCCACGTGCAGACGACCCGCGGTATCCAGGATAACCACATCAATGTGCTTGCGGCGGGCAGCCTCGATGGCACCATTGGCAATATCCACCGGGTCCTGCTCGGTGGTGCTGGGGAAGAACTCAACGCCCACCTCACCGGCAAGCGTTTCCAGCTGACGGATGGCCGCCGGCCGATAAATATCGGCACTGACCACCAGCACGGACTTTTTCTCACGCTCTTTCAGGAAACGGGACAGCTTGGCCACCGTCGTGGTTTTACCCGCACCCTGGAGGCCCGCCATCATAATAACCGCGGGCGGACGCGTGGCGAGGTTCAGGGATTCATTGCCCTCCCCCATGACCCGTTCCAGCTCCTGCTGGACAACCTTAACGAAGACCTGGCCCGGGGTCAGGCTGCGCTGAACTTCCTGGCCAATCGCACGCTGACGAACGCCTTCAATAAAGGCCTTGACCACAGGCAGGGCGACATCAGCCTCCAGCAGTGCCATCCGCACTTCACGGAGCGTGTCCTTGATATTGTCGTCAGTCAGGCGCGCCTGGCCCGAGATCTTGCGCAAGCTACCGGATAGCCGGTCCTGGAGATTCTCAAACATGTTGCTCTTCCGTACCCCGGAGAATTTGTTCACACAGATCAAGAAGCCAGCTCGGCCTGCTTGATTCCTGTTGCATAATCGCGACATTATACCCAGACTACGGAGCCTCTGAACAACTCCGCGCCGATTTCACTTCATCAGGCAACACGATTAAGGATGTCATGGGAACGCTGATTCTCGCGGTTACCGCACTTTTCCTCTATAGCGTTGGAACCGCGCTTCAGGCCCTCCATTTACGTGGCAAGGTCCACAGCAACCTGGCGGTCACCACACTGATTGGCGTGCTTGCCCTGATCGGCCATGGCCTGCTCATTGCCCAGACCGTGCACCTAGACGGCGGCTTCGACTTCAGTTTCTTCAAGAGCTCCGTTCTGATCTCCTGGCTCATTGTCTTTCTGCTTCTGGGACTTAATCTGAGCAAACCCGTACAAAGCCTGTTCATTGCGGCCTATCCGATTGCAGCACTGACCATTGTCATGGCGTTGATTACCCACACGCCGTCTCGCCTGGTGTCCGAAGAAAGCTACGGCATGCTGTCTCACATTGCCCTGTCAGTCACGGCATACAGCATGTTTACCCTGGCAGCCATACAGGCGGTTTTACTTTACGTACAGAACCGGCAGCTCAAGCGCAACTACAACAGCCTGCTGGTAAGGAACCTGCCACCGCTGCAAACCATGGAGTCATTGTTGTTTGAAATGGTCTGGGCGGGCGTTGTGCTGCTGGTACTCGCCATTGTCACTGGCGCTGTTTTCATTGAAGACCTTTTTGCTCAGGATCTGGCCCACAAAACCATTTTTTCCCTGCTGTCCCTGCTGGTTTTTGTCGGACTGTTGGTAGGCCGCTACACCAAAGGCTGGCGCGGCATCACCGCCAGTCGCTGGACACTGGCAGGCTGCGCACTGCTGATGCTGGCCTTCTACGGCAGCAAGTTTGTTCTCGAGCTGGTTTTCCACCGGGGCGTCTGAGACCCGCCCCCCCTTACTGACCTAACCCGCTTGACACCTGTCACCTTCAAAACCTATTTTCGCAACTTATCCTCAATATAAGGGCTGCTCTCTTGAACGAAACATCGCTCACCGCGCTGTTTATTCTACTTGTCGGACTGATCATCCTCTCTGCGTTTTTCTCCAGCTCTGAAACCGGCATGATGTCCCTGAACCGCTACCGCCTGAAACACATGGCGAACACCGGCCACAAAGGGGCCCAGCGAGCGCAAGGCCTGCTTAACCGAACCGACCAGTTGATCGGCGTTATCCTGATCGGCAATAACTTCGTGAACATTCTTGCGTCATCGATCGCCACGGTCATCGCAATTCGCCTCTGGGGCGACGCCGGTATCGCAATTGCCACCTTACTGCTGACGATCGTTATCCTCATTTTTGCCGAGGTCACCCCGAAAACTCTCGCAGCCCTGTTCCCTGAAAAAATTGCCTTCCCGGCCAGTCATATTCTTGGGCCGTTGCTGAAACTTCTGTACCCGCTGGTATGGACGGTCAACCTGTTTACGACCGGCATTCTTCGCGTTCTGGGCGTCTCCTCGGCCCAGGCCTCGGAAGATCATCTCAGCCGTGAAGAACTCAGAACCGTGGTGAACGAGGCCGGCGCACTGATTCCGGCCCGGCACAAAGACATGCTGGTCAGCATCCTGGATCTGGAGAATGTCACCGTCAATGACATCATGGTGCCCCGAAACGAAGTCGTCGGCATCGACCTGGAAGACGACACAGACACCATCCTGCGCCAGCTCAGAAGCAGCCAACACACGCGGCTGCCTATCTTCAAGGGTGACATCAACAACATTCAGGGCATTCTGCACCTTCGCAGCGCGGCCAGACTGCTGCAGGAGGCAGACATCAACAAGGCGATGATCATGCAGCTGTGCCAGGAACCCTACTTCATTCCGGAGAGCACTGCGCTCAATACCCAACTACTGAACTTCCAGAAAGGCAAACGCCGGTTCGGCATTGTGGTGGATGAATACGGCGATGTACTGGGCCTGGCTACGCTTGAGGATATTCTTGAGGAGATCGTCGGGGAATTTACCACCGATTATGCCGCCACCTCGCCCGACATCATTCCCCAGGACAACGGCACCTTTATCATCGATGGCAGTGCCGCCGTGCGGACGATCAACAAGACCCTGGGCTGGCATCTGCCAACCGATGGCCCGAAAACCCTGAACGGACTGATCACCGAAACTCTGGAAAATATTCCGGACACCAACGTGTGTCTGAAAGTTGGCGGTCATCGTATTGAAGTCCTGCAAATCAAGGACAACGTGGTTAAAGCTGCCATTGTCCACCCCAAACGCAAGAAAAAGCGTGGTCGGAGTTTATGAACCTGATCGCAGGTTAGCGTTTATTCATGTTAATGCAGATCAAAATGCGCTAAATTTATCCAATAATCAGAACAGACAAGAATCAGGCTCGGTCATGTATCCGGTTGAGGCGTAAACAGGAGTCGGCCATGAACAAGCAGTCCGGCATACATTACCTCCGCGAGCACAGGGAAGCGGCAAGCACCCGACCGGTTCCTGCGGAGGTAGCCCGCATCCGCGACACCGTTGTTGCGGGGCTGGGTGATTTGTTGCAGGGGGCTTTCGATGCCGTCGATGATTCACTCTTCGAACTGGCCAACAATGCCCGCAGCAACAATGAACAAAACCGCTACTTCGAAGCCATGCGCGAGATTCGCATCAAGCGCAAGGGTGTAGAGCGTCATTTTCAGAATACGGTTGCCCAGTTCTTTGCCAACCCGCCCCATGCCGGCCAGCTTCCTTCAACCGAAGCCAGCCCGCAGGCCAGTGCCGACACTCTTTCGCTGGTTGGCAATGACGACCTGGAAGAACAGGTTGCCTTCAACGCCATGACCACCAAGGCCAAGGCGCACTTCCAAGGCCCTTTACTGCAATTGCAGGCCCGTTTTACCGAGATCTATCCGGACGCCACCGAGCAGGAGCCAGTCAACCCGATGGCACCGGAGCACCTGTGCAGCGCTTTTACCGAAGCGATTCAGGCCCTCGATATCCAGATTCGCGAACGGCTCATCCTGCTCAAGCAATTTGACCGTTACGTGATCTCCAACCTGGGCATGCTCCTGGATGAAGCCAATCGCATTCTGATCCAGGCCGGCGTTATCCCGAACTTCCGTTATCACGGCAAGAAGAACCAGAGCCAGAAGCCATCTGCAACGGCAGACAGCTCTGCCGAAAGCCCCAGCGAGGCGACTGCCGGCTACGATCAACGCCCGGAAGACACCGTACTGTTTGACCAGATCCGTCAGATGCTGGCTCTGCAAAGGTCCAATGCCGGCATGCCCCCACGCAGCGCCGATCCCTCTCTGAGAGTGGTCGGAGGCCGGGAACTGGCGGATATGCTCAACGCCATTCCGCTTCAGCAAAACTGGCCGGAAACAGACGACCTTAGCACGGGTGAGCCCGTAACCGTCGACCTGCGCCAGGTCGTTCAGCAACTGCTGGCCAAGGCCGACGCTCAAGATGGTCGCCAGCCCGCACTGAATGAAGTGGATGAAGATCTGATCAATCTGGTCTCCATGCTGTTCGAGTTCATCCTTGATGACTACAACCTGTCCGCCCCGGTTCAGGTGCTGATCAGTCGCCTGCAGATTCCGATTCTGAAGGTTGTGATCAAGGACAAGAGTTTCTTCAGCAAGGCAACCCACCCGGCCCGCAAGCTGCTCAACTCCCTCGCCCGCGCGGGCATTGGCTGGAGCAGCAGCGATGAGAAAACCCGAGACAAGCTGTACGGTCAGATACACAACGTGGTGCAACGAATCCTCAATGAATTCGATGGCAACATTCAGTTGTTCGAAACCCTGAACGAAGAATTTGAGCAATTCCTGGAGCGAGAAAACCGTAAGGCCTCCCTGGTGGAACAGAGAACACGAGAATCGGAACGTGGTCGCATCAAATCCCAGAAGGCCCAGGAAGAGGTGGACCGGCTGTTACGGGAAAAAGTATCCCGTTACCGGCTTCCGGACTCGGTCAGCGATATTCTGATGAATGGCTGGAGCCGGGTTATGTTCCTGGCCTACCTGAAGGACGACACCGAACACCGCTGGCACGAAACAGCACGGGTCGTGGATGACCTGATCTGGTGCCTGCACCCCCATGAAGAAGATGAAGAGCGTGACCAGTGGGTTCGGGTTGTGCCCGGTCTGTTGAAATCACTGCGGGCAGGACTTGAGGAAGTCTCCTACAACGCCACCCGGCTTGATCAGATGATGGGGCACCTGAAGCATGAGCTGGCTGAGGCCTTCCGGACCAACGCCGCCATCGAAGCCCGTCAGGATGCACCGTCGGATGCCGAAGACGAAGCCCCGACCGTGCACCAGAC
>NZ_DIHV01000009.1:7606-16252 GCF_002420325.1 Marinobacter sp. UBA5687 | reverse complement strand
CTCGACACTATCGAAATTGGCAACTGGGTGGAGTTCCGCCTGGTCAACGGCACCAGCTTCCGCTGCAAACTCTCAGCCATTATTGATGAAGCGGACTGCTTTGTGTTCGTCAACCGTATGGGCCTGAAAGTCATTGAGAAAACCCGTGTTGAGCTGGCTCATGAGATGCGCCGTGGCCGCCTGACGCTGCTCGAACAGGGTGCCTTGATTGACCGGGCCCTGAATGCCGTCGTGGGCAACCTGCGCACAAAAACCGCCTGATATAGATGCCGGACACGGGTTTTCGTTCACCCTCAATGCCGGCATCCTATCGGCTCCTGCTAGCGGTTTCCCTGGCCATACTGGCTCACACTCTGGTACTGGCCGGGCTTCCATCGCCTCTGAAGGAGGCCCGGGAACTGACTCACCGGCTGGTTTTTACGCTGACAACCCCGGCGGCCGTCCCGACACCAGAGAACGTGGCAAACCCGGAACCGCCAAAGCCCAGGCACTCCGAGTTCGAGATCCCGCCGGCCGAGCCGGTGGTAACCTCGACAGAATCTACCTCCAGTGCTCCGCCCGAATCGCAAACCGTCACTGCGACACAGCCAGATTCCCCGAAGCGGACAACCGAAAGCACCCAAACCCGGGCAACATCCTTCGAATCCCCTGCATCAGTGGCTACACCTGCATTGACTGCACGTGCAAGCGAGGCCGTAGAAACGCCGGAGCCAGTAAAGCAAAAGACTGAGACTCCCGATGAAAGAGACCCTTTTGTCGCAAAACTCTCAAGTCATTTATCGGAATATCTCTTCCGAGAGACGATTAGGGTGCCTGTAGACTCGGAGGGATCAAAGACATGGATAGCAGAAATAGAACTCAGATTAATGGGAAATGGCGCGGTGACGGGCGCGAAAATCGTTAAATCAACGGACCTAAAGGATGTAGACGCCGCAATATACCGGGCGGCTTTAGAGGCAAGCCCCTATCCCGCTCCAGAGAGCGGGATAGGGGGTCGTTTTACGATAAAGCTTAAATACCGTTACGAGTAGCAGAATGATCAGGCTTCGGCCTGACCCGCAGCATCCTTGACCATCTTGGCCAGCTCGCCACTTTCTGACATTTCCAGAACGATGTCGCAACCACCCACCAGCTCACCGTTGATGTAGAGCTGCGGATAGGTTGGCCAGCTGGAATAGACTTTCAGGGCCTCACGCAGTTCCTGATTGTCGAGAATATTCACAAACGCAAAGCGCTCACCGCACGCCATCAGAGCCTGAACAGTACGTGCCGAGAAACCGCACTGCGGAGCTTGCGGGGTGCCCTTCATATAAAGAATAACCGGGTTCTCTTCAAGTTGGCTCTTGATGGTTTCATTGATGTCCATGAACTCATTCCTCTGGTTGGGAGTCAGCTTTGCCGCCAAACGGCCTTTGCGCTTATTGTACACGGGTGCCTCAGGCCTCAACAAACCGTCCGTTTTGACCCAGAACAACAGCACCGCGCCCGGCGTTGTTTTCAGGGTAGCGACGGGCTAGACTTGTTGGCTTTTCCGAACGGGCAGTTTGCTTGAAACAGGGGCCTTTCATGGCAGCAAGACATTTTCTGACACTGAACGACATGACCACGGCGGAACTGGAAGATCTGCTCGATCATGCTTCCAAATTACGCAAAGAGTGGCGTTCAGGCCAGACCAGGGACACCCTTAAAAACCGGGTGCTGGCAATGATCTTCGAAAAATCGTCCACCCGGACCCGGGTTTCCTTCGAAGCCGGCATGACCCAGCTCGGGGGTAGCGCCATGTTCCTCTCGCCCAAGGATACACAGCTTGGCCGCGGCGAACCGATCGAGGATTCTGCCATTGTGATCTCCAGCATGGTCGACGCGGTGATGATCCGTACCTTTGCCCACGAAACGGTCGAGCGCTTTGCCACTGCCTCCAGCAAGCCTGTGATCAACGCTCTCACCGACGAATTCCACCCCTGCCAGCTGCTGGCCGACATGCAGACCTATCGGGAGCTTCGCGGCAGCATCCGTGGTGCCACCGTGGCCTGGATTGGTGACGGCAACAATATGTGCCACTCGTACATAAACGCTGCAGAGCGTTTCGATTTCCACCTGAACGTTGCCTGCCCAGAGGGTTACGAACCGGATCAACAACTGATCGAACAGCATGCTGACAGGGTGACCGTTGTGCGCGCGCCAGAAGAGGCAGCACGAGGCGCCCAACTGCTGGTCACCGATGTCTGGGCTTCCATGGGCCAGGAAGACGAGCAGAAAGCCCGGGAAAAAGCCTTCCGCAGCTATCAGATCAACCCGGCTCTGATGGCTCAGGCCGACAAAGACGCCCTCTTCATGCACTGCCTGCCCGCCCACCGGGGTGAAGAGATTTCGGCAGACATGATGGACCACGAAAGCTCGGCAGTCTGGCATGAGGCGGAAAACCGGCTGCATGCCCAGAAAGCCTTGCTGGAATTCCTGATTCTCAATCGTCTGGACTGATCCATGCCCGAAGCCCTGGTGCCCCCCGCAGACTGGCTGCTGGAAGTAAACAATCTGTCCTGTGGCTACGGCGGTGATTCCGTCGTCAAGGACGTCAGCTTTGCCCTCAGCCACGGTGATATTGGCTGCCTGCTGGGCCCCAGCGGCTGTGGCAAGAGCACCATTCTCCGGGCGCTGGCCGGCTTCCTGCCGATTTCCCGGGGTGAAATCCGCCTGCAGTCACAGGCCATCAGCCTGCCCGGGCGGGCACTGCAACCGGAAAAGCGCAAGATTGGCATGGTGTTCCAGGACTATGCCCTTTTTCCGCATCTGAGCATTGCCGATAACGTCGGCTTCGGTCTGAAGTCATTAAGCAAAGCGGAACGTCGACAAAAGGTCATGGAGTTGCTGAACCTGGTGCACCTCCAGGACCTTGCAGACAACTATCCCCACGAGCTGTCTGGCGGCCAGCAACAACGGGTGGCCCTGGCCCGGGCACTTGCACCAGAGCCAACACTGATCCTGCTGGATGAGCCTTTCTCCAACCTGGACACGGATCTGCGCCGCCGGCTGAGCCTGGATGTGCGGGAAATCCTCAAGACTCTCGGCATCAGCGCCATCCTGGTTACCCATGATCAGCAGGAAGCCTTTGCCATGTGTGATCAGGTGGCGGTTCTCCGGGACGGGCAGATTCAACAGTGGGATGTGCCCTACAACCTCTACCATGAGCCGGCGAACCGGTTCGTGGCCAGTTTTGTCGGGCAAGGTGGGTTTATTCCCGGCAAGGCCCTGGGCCCTGACACCATAGAATCGGAACTGGGCGTCATCCATGGCAACCGGGCCTACAAATGGCAACCAGGCACCCTGCTGGACGTCCTGATCCGGCCGGACGACATTGTTTTCGATGAAGACTCAGAGCTGAAGCCAAAGGTGGTGGAAAAAACCTTTGCCGGAACCTCCACGCTCTATCGTTTCCGGTGTTCAGAAGACACTGAATTTGAGGCCCTGTTCCGGAGCCACCTGGACTTTAACCTGGGTGAGCAGGTACCGGTCCGGGTGGAGGCTGATCACCTGATCGCCTTCGAACGCACCGGCCACTGAACCTCAGTGATTACAGACTCGCTCAACAGCATCCAGCCAGCCGGCATAGAGTGATTCCCGCAGCCCCGGCGCCATATCCGGCCGGAACTGGCGCTCGCATTCCCAAAGCGACGTAATCTGCTCCAGGCTATCGAAAACCCCGGTCTGCAAACCCGCAAGGTAGGCCGCCCCGAGAGCCGTGGTTTCGGTCACACTTGGCCGGTCAACCGGCACATTGAGAATGTCCGATAAAAACTGCATTACCCAGTCGTTCACGGCCATGCCTCCGTCGACCCGCAGGGATTCCAGCCGGGCACCATCGTTGCGAATGGCGCGCACCAGGTCTTTGGTCTGATAGCACACCGACTGCAAACCCGCCGTGACAATCTCGGCAATGCCGGTATCCCGGGTCAGCCCCAGGATTGCACCCCGGGCGTTCGGGTCCCAGTGCGGGGCTCCCAGGCCGGTGAACGCGGGCACCAGATACACCGGATTATTCACACCGACCGTCGCCGCATGCTCCGCCGATTCCCGGGCATGGGAAATCAACCGAAGCCCATCCCTGAGCCACTGCATGGCGGCACCGGCAACAAAAATACTGCCTTCAATGGCATAGCAGGGTTTGCCGTTGAGGCGGTAAGCTACCGTCGTCAATAACCGGTTTTCAGAGCGCAGGGCCTGCTGGCCGGTGTTGAGCATCAGGAAACAGCCTGTGCCATAGGTACTCTTGGCCATTCCCGGCTCAAAACAGGCCTGGCCGATCAAAGCGGCATGCTGATCACCGGCAATACCGGCAATCATCACCGAAGCGCCCAGACATTCGGGTTCCGTCAACCCGTACTCAGCTGCACTGTCGAATACCTCCGGCAACAGAGCAGCAGGCACCCGAAACAGCTTGAGCAGCTGCGGGTCCCATTGCTGTGTATGGATATTGAACAGTGCAGTGCGGGACGCATTGGTGGCATCGGTACGATGGTGCTTGCCGCCGGTCAGATTCCAGAGCAACCAGGTATCAATGGTGCCAAAGGCCAACTCACCGGCTTCCGCGCGCTGGCGGGCACCGTCAACGTTGTCCAGAATCCACGCTATCTTGGTGGCAGAGAAGTAGGGATCAATCAATAATCCGGTGCGGTCAACCACCAGGGATTCATGGCCATCCTGGCGCAACTTGGTACACCAGGACGCGGTACGGCGATCCTGCCAGACAATGGCGTGATGAATCGGCTGCCCCGTCGCCCTGTCCCAGATCACAGTGGTTTCCCGCTGGTTGGTAATGCCGATGCCTGCGAGGTCAGATGCCTTAATCTTGCCGTTGCTCAGGGCTGAACGACAGACCGCCAGCGTACTGTCCCATATTTCCATAGCATCGTGCTCAACCCAGCCATCTTTGGGGAAGTACTGGTGAAACTCCTGCTGGGCAACGGCCACCTGAGCGCCTTTGTCATCAAACACGATGGCGCGGGAACTGGTGGTACCCTGGTCTATGGCAAGCAGATATCGGGACATCAAAACCTCCTGTTGTTTTCAGGAGATTCTAACAGGACGGGGATCGAGCGGTGTGACGCGGCGCGGAAATAAAAAAAGGGCCGGAAAAACCGGCCCTCAAATGACGAATGAAACAAGGAAAGTTCGTAAGAACTACAACCTCAAAAGTCATCCCTTACGCTTTGAAGTATTACCCAGGGCTGCGGAGGGTTCAGTTGTGGTTGTGTAGAGCTTTGTTACATCAGGTGAGGTACCGAGCACTGGTTCACAAATCCGGGTCTGCGGGCTTCAGGCGCGGCCAGACCAGGCTGAACCGGGCTCCGCCCAAGACATCACTGCGGCCCACAAACGCCTGCCCACCGTGCCAGTACAGAATCCTGCGAACAATGGACAGGCCCAACCCGTAGCCGCCTGAGGTGCGGGTACGACTGTCATCAAGCCGGGCAAAGGCGGTGAACACCTTCTCCCAATCTTGTTCCGGAATGCCCGGGCCATCGTCTTCCACATCAATCCGGCAATTATCTTCATCCAGATGGCAACTCACCCGCACACGGCCTGCGGCATAGCGCGCGGCATTGCCGACCAGGTTCTGAACCGCCCGGTGAATGTAACGAGGCTCCATATCGGCCTGTGCCCAGCGCTCCGAGGCTTCGTCAATCTGACACTCAATGTCGACTCCCTCCCGGATCAGCCGCTGTTCGGAGACAACCTGCCTGACTATATCCGTGACCGAGCCCTCCCGGAGACTGAACACCGGCCCGCCCTGCTCCAGCCGGGCATAGGTCAGGATCTCGTCAATCAGTTCGTCGAGCTCCTGGATGTCGCCATCAATGCCCTCGAGCTGCTTTTCGAGCACTTCCTGGGTACTACCGGATTCAATCATCTGAACGCCAAACCGGATACGGGCCACCGGCGTTCTCAGTTCGTGGGAAACCGCGTGAATCATTTCCCGCTGCACCTGCACCAGGCGCTGGATATGTTCCGCCATTCCATTGAACGAAGTCCCCAGCCGGGACACGAGCGTGCCCTGCTCGGATTCCACCCGGGCTCCCATCTCACCCCGGGCAATACGAATCGCTACCGACTCAACCTTGCGCAGATGACTCTCTACAAAACGCAACGCAAGAAACAGGGCCACTGCCAGCACGCCACCGACAACAGCGGTCAGCAGCAAGATAATCGGCCAGCCCCAGGGATTGAAGGGGGGAGGCAATGTCACCACAACCAACGCGCCTTCCGACAAACGAACCAGCGCCCTGGCACGGTTATCACCGTGTTCAAAAATCGCCAGCCCGGTGTCGCCAAGCCGCTCAAGCGCCTGCTGATCCGGCAGATCCTCGGCCTTCTGAACCAGACGGATATCGAGATTCAGAGACTCTGCCAATTGCTGCGCCACATCCGCACGCTGAGCCGCAGGGCTGGTATCCAGATGCCAACGCACCATCAACGAGATTGCCCGGGCCAGATCCCGGTAGGGTTGCTCCAGATGTATGCCGAGCACCTCGCCCCCGAGACCAAGGACATAATAGCCATACCCGCTATCGGTTGACTGCGCCACCACCTGGCCATAGCCCAGGCGCTCAAGCGCAACCTGGGAAAGCCCGAAGTCGGCCGCAACGCCACTGTGCAGACCAAACATCGGGGCCATCCAGTGATACTGACTGAGCGGATCCGGGGCCGCTGCCAGCCAACGCATAACCGGTGTCATGGCCTGCTCATGCCAGTATTGTTCGCGAACGGAGTTGATGCCGTTAAACAGCAGGACGCACACCAGCACGACCGCCGCCGCAATGGCAGCAATACGAGCGTAGGCTTTCAGGAAAAATTTCAGGGACATCGGGCCAACCCTGGTAACCGGCGTTGCCACCTTCGGGGCGGCAACGCCTCAGGCGCGATCAGGCTTCCTTGACGAACAGGTAGCCCTTGCTGCGAACGGTTTTGATACGGCGCGGGTGGATGGGATCGTCACCGATTTTCGGGCGGATCCTGGACACGCGAACGTCAATGGAACGATCCTGCCCATCGTACTCGATGCCCCGGAGTGCGGTGAAAATCTCTTCCCTGCTCAGCACCCGCCCGGCATTACTGGCCAGCAGCCAGAGCAGGTCGAACTCAGCACTGGTGAGGTCGATACTTTCGTCACTTAACCAGGCTTCACGCATGGAACGATCGACCACGAGGTCGTTGAACTGCAAACGCACCGGCTCCTCCCCGGACGTCTCCTGCCCGCTAACGGGCGAGGTTTCTACCCGGCGCAGCATGGCACGGATGCGGGCGAGCAGAACGCGCGGTTGGACCGGTTTGCCAATGTAGTCATCCGCGCCCATTTCCAGGCCCAGGACCTGGTCCAGGTCGTCTGTCCGGGCGGTGAGCATAATAATGGGGCCATTGAAGAACGGCCGTACCCGCCGGCAGATGGACAAACCATCTTCGCCAGGCAGCATCAGATCCAGAACCACAAGATCAGGCTGCTCGTTGCGGATCCGCTCAACAGCGGCTCCCCCGTGGGTTTCCAACGACACTGTCAGGCCATTGTTCTCAAGGTACTCGCGGGTCAGATCCGCAAGCCGCTCATCGTCCTCTACGATCAGGATTCGCCAACTCTCGTTTGTTTGTTCCACGCCATCCATCTCTGATTATTTTATTCCGGTTTCAGGGTTGTACACCCGACGATACAGGCAACGTTCAGTTACAGCAATTATACATGCTATTCAGAAATATACATGGAACCGCCAAAGGGTTACAGCCTGTGACACATATCCGTTTTCCTGAAAACGGTCTCGCACTGTCACAGAGACGTCACCCCGGCGTCACCCATCTGTCATACCCGCTTCATAGCCTTGACCTGAAACAGAAACACAGAGGCCAAGCCATGACTGCAACCACCGCGAGCCTTCAACCCCGCCGGGGCCGTAACCTGAGCACCGAACTGACCCGTGACCCGGAGCTCATAGAAGCGGCGCAGCGCCTGCGTTACCGGGTATTCTCCGAGGAGTATGGCAGCGATCTCGGCGCCACAATCCCGGGTATTGATGCCGATGCCTACGATGCGGCATGCGATCACCTGATCGTCACCGACGCAGACACCGGTGAACTGGTGGCCACCACCCGCATACTTCACCAGGACGATACGGCTTCCGTTGGCGGCTTCTACTCCCGAGGCGAGTTTGATCTCGCGGCTCTGGGAGCCCTGCCCGGAACACTGGCTGAACTCGGCCGCACCTGCGTGCACCCGGACTACCGCAATGGCGGCACCATCACGCTGCTGTGGTCAGCGGTGGCGGAGTACCTGGTGCAGCGCAACGTTACCCATCTGATCGGCTGCGCCAGTATCAGCATGGCCGACGGCGGGGCGAAAGCCTGGCATGTGGCCCGGCTTCTGCAACAACAGCATCTGTCTGAGCCGCATTGCCGGGTAACGCCAAAGCGCCAACTGCCACATCTTGCCCATCCGGAATCAGAACGCTCTGTGGACATACCGCCCCTGATCAAGGCGTACATGCGCCTGGGCGCAAGGGTCTGTGGCGAGCCTTGCTGGGATCCTGAATTCCGCTGTGCCGACATGCTGGTGCTGCTGGAGGTCAGTAACCTGGCCGGCCGCTACAGCCGGCACTTCCTGCG
>NZ_DIHV01000009.1:0-7230 GCF_002420325.1 Marinobacter sp. UBA5687 | reverse complement strand
TTAGCAATGTTTGCAGGCTTCCTTGTCGGAGCCTGCGCGCTGGCGGCTTTGCTCCGGATCTCCGATCTGGCCAGGACCAGACCGGTGGACAGGAATCCCTGGGCCACAATCTGTTTTCGGAAGGCATGTCAGTGCCTGGGCTGGCAGGTTCAGGTTTATGGCCAGCCCTGCCCGGAAAACGCCCTGTTTGTCGCCAACCACATCAGCTGGTCAGACATCCCGGTTCTTGGCAGCATCACGCCCATGCGGTTTCTGTCAAAAGCGGAAGTAGGTCAATGGCCGGTGATCGGCTGGCTGGCCCGGCAGGCCGGCACGCTGTTCATCAAACGTGGCGGCGGTCAGGCCAGAGCTATCAAAGCCAGTATCGCGCAATGCCTGCAGGCTGGAGAATCGGTGATGGTCTATCCAGAGGGAACCACCAGCACCGGGGTAGCCGTATTACCCATGCACGGACTGTTGATGAGCGCCGCCCGGGACAGCAACACGGCCATACAGCCAGTGTCCATCGGTTATCGGCGAGAACGGCGCCCTGACTCACTGGCGCCCTTTGTGGGCGATGACAGTTTCCACTGTCATCTGTTCAGGCTGCTGCGACAGCCACCGGGGCAGATCATCGTAATATTGCATCCGCCCCTTGGACCGGATCCGGATCTATCCCTGAATGAGCTGACCGGGTGCATACACCAGCAGATCAGCCAGGGCCTCGCCCGCATTCACTCGGGCGAGTTCGACCAGGTACCCGAACGCCCTCTCAGAACAGCGGGCGACCCTGAGCTACCTCGTCTTCAGTAGCCTCGCGACGACCCACGATTTCCAGATCAAAATAGAGGGTGAAACCGGCCAAAGGGTGATTGGCATCCACTTTGACCAGGTTGCCGTCGATCGCCACCACCTGTACCACCTGGGCCTGATCACCGGAGTTAGTCTGGAATTTCATGCCCACATCCAGGTTTTCAACGCCCTCAAAGAGGGAACGGGGCACCTTGCGCACCAGGTCCTCGCGGTATTCGCCGTAGGCCATCTCCGGTGGCACGGTCACTTCCAGGCAATCACCTACGTTTCGGTCTTTCACCGCCTCCTGAATGCCGGCAATGATCTCGGGGCTGCCGTAGATAAAGTGCAGAGGCTCGCTGCCTTCAGACGTATCCACCAGCTCACCGATGCGGTTCTTGAGCACGTAATGGACGGTAAAAACATCCGGCCGGGTGTTCGGGTTATCGGCTTGCATTAGCTGTTTTCGCTTCCTGTCTTTGTCGCGGGTTCAAGTTGCTGCAGGCCATGTATCACCAGTTTGCGATCCAGCTTCTCCCGAATGCCTGAGGGGTTGTTCAACCCCATGCGTTCGAGCAGCACCGCGTACTGGCCAGTATCGTCTTCAGCCCGGATGGCCTGCCAAAGGGTCGCCAGTTTACCACGGGGAGTGGCGGTTGCGGCTTTCAGTCCTTTAAGGGCTTTCCCCAGGGTCAGCTCCTCATCGGTGAAATCCCGGCCGAACGGGAACGCCGGGAACCAGTCGCCCTTACCGGATGCAGCCAAAGCCTGGCGAACCGACGCCGGCGTATTGTTCTGCCAGTCCGCAGGCAAGCGGAAATCGTCACGGACCTTGCCCGCCTTCTGGGCCTGTTTCAGCAAATCCGCCTGGAAACGGGAATCGGCAATACGGATCAGCGCCAGGAACACATCTTCGTCGGACCGCCCCCGCAAATCGGCAATGCCGTACTCCGTGATCACAATGTCCCTGAGATGTCTTGGAATGGTGCAATGGGCATAGTTGAATACAATGTTGGACACTACCTGCCCACCCGACATGCGGGTGGCTCTGAGAGCCAGGATGGAGCGCGCCCCGGGCAACTCATGGGCCATCGAAACAAAGTTGTACTGCCCCCCCACACCACTGACCACGCGACCATCATCCAGCCCATCTGACACTGCCGCGCCACTGAGGGTGTACATCATCGCAGAGTTGATAAACCGACCGTGCAAACGCTGGGCGGCTTTGAGCTTCTGATCTCCGAAACGGTGATCGTAAAGGTGGTTGATGAAATTGACACTGGTCATGCAGATCTTGTCACGCTGCTCTGGCGACAGATCTCTCAGAGCCTGGTAGAAGGCCTCCGGCCCCACGTAGAAGCCACCGTGCATGGCAATACCACCGGTGAGCCTTGAACCAAGACCCAGGGCCGCCAGCGCCTCACGGGTCTGATCCTGGCTGAGGTCTGCTTCTACAGCGTGATCTTCACTCAGGCGCAGGCGTCCGCCACGGAATTCCACTGTGTCCCGCAGAATGCCGTACTGAATCAGCCAGTTGACATCCCGCGCCCGCAATGGCGAGTCGATCAGCCCTTCCCGGACCAGCACATCCAGCATGTCGAGCGACGGCGTCAGGGTAATCTCGCCCCGGTTGATCAGAGTCTGCAAACCGGCATGATCAAATACTTCCCGCTTCAGGATGCCCTCCTGCATCAGATACAGGAAGCCATCCACCATCATTTCACTACAGCCATACAGGCCGGTCTCGAACGTACCGGTACCGCCGCAGCGGTCAACCACAGGGAACCTGGATCCCACATCCAGGTGGTCATAAACTGCGCGCCAGGCATCATTGTGCTTGTGGCGCAGAATGGCGTTGTGAACCAGCGAGGCTCCCAGTGAACCGATGCCAACCTGAAGGGTTCCGCCATCCTTCAACAGGCAGCTGGCGTAGAATCCGATGAGGTGATCAGACGGACTGATGGCCATCTGAGGAGCCGAGAATAACGGATAGTCTGTCGATGGATGACTGAAGAGAAGATCAAACTGCTGTTCCTCGACGGCTGCATGATGGCCAAACCAGGGCAGGTACTGATTGATTTCAGCCACCATGGCCACCGGTACGCCCTGCTGTTCACGCTCCCGCAGCAGCGGCAGGATATCGAGTGACAGGTCCGGGTTACAGCTAAAGCTCACCTGGCCCGGAAAGCCATTGGGCTCGCCTGGGGAAACCATCTGCCCCACCACATTCACACCCTGCGCCATCAGATCGCGAACGGCATGGGTGTAGTTGGTGCATACATAGTTTCGCTGCTGGTTGCGATTGTTCAGGTAGCTGCCAGCTTTGAAGAAAAATTCAGACACCTGGACATTGCTTGGCAAGCGGTTATTGGCGACATCACGGGCATAGGCCAGTTCCGGAATATCGCCAAACAGGCGCTTGGCGAAGGGCCCCATGAAACGTTTTTCCAGTGAAGAACTGCCCTCAGGCGCTAACAGGGAGAGCGCGGTCACAATATGCAGCTCAATGTCCGGATCATCCTTGGCACGCTGATAGAGCGCATTCACAAACCTCACCGGCTTGCCAAGACCAAGCGGCAAGCCCAGGGTAATGCGCTTGCCAACCCGTTCAATCACCCGATCAACACACCGTTCTGCGTCGTCGCAATAGACTCCGTTCTCTGCTGCCATTACCGGCTCCTCGTCGCTTGAGAATCTCAATTAAGGTGGATGATCACACGGCAGATTCAAGCTGACAATGCGTCAGGTCATGACATTTTGACAAAGCGGAAGGTCGGGAGAAAGATGGCGGACACGCCAAGGAACAGCGGTCAGAACTTCCAGCGCAGGTTCAGGCAGGCACCTTCGTTCAACAGGGCGATGCCGTGGTCAGGCTGAGCCGGATCGGAAGCATAGGTCTTTTCAGCAGTGCGGGAGCGGCTGAGGCTCAGGCTGAGCAGACGGGAGCCGATAGCGGTAAGTGCATCGCTGCGGTCGTCTTCATAATCGCCGGACATCCATTCCTGAAGTTCGTAAACATCCTCCGCCGTCGTCATTTCGTCGCGCTCGGCCATCATGCGCTCGGAAAGCATCGGTTCCGACAACATGGGCTGCGCAGCGTCAGCCCGCATCGCAAAGGCGACGCTATTCAGGGCTAGAAGGACGACGAACAGGCGAAGAATCATGGCAACAGGAAATCCGGTATCGACATTGGCTTTATTTAATTCACAGTACCAAAGTCTAATGATTGCGACGAAGATTGGTGTGATTTTGCACACAATTTCGCCAGCGTTCCGTCGCCTGGCACCAGCTTTTTTGTCAATAAATGATCACTTATATTGCAGTATGTAACGATCCTGCCGCTGGTCGGAGCGGCAGGATCGCACCTGGCTACTGCAAGCCCTTATGCATACAGTCTTCAAGGGCAGGGATAGGTGAACTCGGCATGGATCGCCTCGATGGCGGACACGAGGTCGGGGCTCAGAGTCACACTGCCTGCCCCGATGTTCTCCCTGAGCTGCTCCATGGTAGTTGCGCCAATGATGTTACTGGTTACGAACTCCCGACTGTTCACCCAGGCCAGTGCCAGTTGGGCCGGCGTGAGACCATGCTGGTGAGCCAGCTCAACATAGGCCCTCGTGGCGTCCGCCGCCCGGTCATTGGTATAGCGACTGAACCGCTCGTACAGAGTCAGCCGGGCCTTTTCCGGCCATTTTCCCCCCAGGTATTTGCCGGTCAGCATGCCAAAGGCCAGTGGTGAATAGGCCAGCAGGCCGGTGCCTTCACGATGGGCGAACTCCGCCAGGCCTGCTTCAAAGGAACGGTTCAACAGGTTGTAGGGGTTCTGGATAGAGACCACCCGGGGCCAGCCACGCTGCTCCGCCAGGCGCAGGTACTGCATCGTGCCCCACGGTGTCTCGTTGGAAAGCCCGATGTGTCTGACCTTTCCTTCACGCACCAGTTCATCCAGCGCTTCCAGTGTTTCCTCAATGGGCGTCATCTGCTCATCGGGATTGCGGTCATAACCAAGCTTGCCAAAAAAATTGGCGCTCCGGTCCGGCCAGTGCACCTGATAAAGATCGATGTAATCCGTCTGCAGGCGCTTAAGGCTGCCCTCACAGGCAGAGCGGATATGCTCCCGGGTCAGCCTCGGCCCCCCGCGCAAATACCCGAGACCATTACCCGGCCCGGCCACCTTGCTGGCGATCACCAGATCATCACGCTGGCCACGGCGGGCCAGCCAGTTGCCCAGATACTGCTCGGTCAGACCCTGGGTTTCTGCCCTGGGTGGCACTGGATACATTTCAGCGGCGTCGATGAAATTGATGCCCTGCTCCATGGCATAGTCGAGCTGCTGAAAGGCTTCCTGCTCGCTGTTCTGCTCGCCCCAGGTCATGGTTCCCAGGCAGATCAGGCTGACCTCGATATCTGTAAAGCCAAGTTTTCGCGTTTGCATGGAATCTCCTTGCAATAGGTCGATAAGAGACGGGGTATAAACACGTAAACGGAATGTCACGGAGTTGTCGCATTTCTGTCATGGCGTCTTTCCATAGTAAAGGCATGACAGCAGAACCTTCAGGAACCCCCGTGACCGAAGCCCAGTTGACCGAACGGCGACCGCAACACATTACCATTGTTTCCGAGACGTTTCCGCCGGAAATCAATGGTGTTGCCAACACCATGCGGCACCTGTGTCAGGGGCTGATGCAACGGGGCCACCATGTAACCGTGGTGCGCCCCCGGCAGCCCCACGAACAGAAAGGACTGTTTGAGAGTACCGGGAGCGGGTTGTTTTCCACCGAACTGGTGGTTAATGGCTTGCCTCTTCCCGGCTACGCAGATCTGCGCTTCGGTACCGCCCGCCCCTCCAGCCTGAAAAAGCTCTGGCAGAAACAGCGGCCCGACGGCATCTATGTGGCAACCCAGGGGCCACTCGGCGTGGCGGCCGTGAACGCGGCTCGCAGCCTCGCCCTGCCTGTCAGTTCCGGGTTCCATACCAACTTCCATCAGTACTCTCGCTATTACGGAGCGGGCCTGCTCGAACGGTTACTGTGTGCCTACGGTCGCTGGTTCCATAACAGAACAGCCATCACCCTGGTGCCTACCGGTCGCATGCAGCGGGTGACCCGGGACATGGGGATCACCTGCACCGGCCTCTGGAGCCGGGGCGTGGATTGCCAGCGCTTCACCCCCCACAAACGCGACCAATCCCTGCGTCGGCAATGGGGGCTGCACGACAACGAACGTGCCGTACTCTATGTCGGGCGCCTGGCTGCGGAAAAAAACCTGCGCATGGCTGTTGCCTGCTTCGAGCGTATCCGCGGCCTGCATCCTAATGCCCGCTTCGTGCTGGTAGGGGATGGCCCCATGCGCCGCTCCCTGGAAGACCGGCACCCGGACTACATATTCTGTGGCACACGACGGGGCGAAGATCTGGCCCGGCACTATGCCTCCGGTGACCTGTTCCTGTTTCCCAGTAAAACCGACACCTTCGGCAACGTGGTGCTGGAAGCCATGGCCAGCGGACTGGGCATCGTCGCCTTCGACGATGCTGCAGCCGCAGAACATATCCGACATGACGAAAACGGCATGAAGGCTGAACTGACAGACGACGAAGCCTTCGTAAATCACGCCCTGAGACTGGCCGACCAGCCCTCACTGTTGAACCGAGTCCGCGCCCAGGCTCGCCTGGACGCTCTTGAATTGAATTGGAGCAGCCAGATCGACCAGTTTGAACAGCTGGTTTTAAACCAAACTGCACAGGCCCGATACCATGGCATTAACAAGCAAGGCATCTCGCTTCTTTGAGTTGGCAGACCAGCGAGAATTCGCGGTCTGCCAGGCCATTAATCGCAGCGTACGGTTCCGGCCGATTCTGGGGTATTTCCGAGTCGTCAGCCGACTTGGCGACGGTTGGTTCTGGTACGCACTGATTCTCTCACTGCCTTTCTACGCCGGGGACTCTGGCCCGGCCCTGGCACTTCAAATGGCGCTTACCGGGCTCACCTGCACGCTAACCTACAAGGCCCTCAAACGCTGGCTGATTCGCGAGCGGCCTTTTATTTCGTTTCCGGTTATCAACTGTGCAACGCCGCCACTGGACCGGTACAGCTTTCCGTCCGGCCACACCCTGCACGCGGTGTGTTTTCAGGCCATGCTGTTCGTTGCGCTCCCGGCCCTGGCCTGGTGTGTGCTTCCGTTCACCTTGTCAGTGGCGGCATCCCGGGTCATTCTCGGGCTCCACTACCCCAGCGATGTCCTGGCCGGCGCCTTGATTGGTGGCACCATGGGATGGGCCTCTATGCAGTGGCTGGCCAGCTGAGCCCAACCCAGGCAGTTGCCGCATTCTGGTCTACACTGATTCCGGAGAATCCTGCCGGAGTGAGTCATGAACACAAAGATCCTGCTGGTCACCGGGGCCGCAATTATTCTGGCGCTGGCGCTCCTGTGGCCGACCAATACCCCGCCACCCGAGTTACC
>NZ_DIHV01000053.1:2264-4182 GCF_002420325.1 Marinobacter sp. UBA5687 | reverse complement strand
TTGAACTGACTCATCCTGAGCAGCTCCGATTATAACCACCAGCCTCCGGAATACCAACCAACAAACCGATGGCCTGTTTTAACCAGTTCTCAGTGATGAAAACCCGCGCCTGCGACTTTTGTTGAACCCGGTGAACGGTTAACCTTGAACACCGTCTAACAACAAGAGCAGCACCATGGCACAGTACACCATTGAAATTGATGAAACTTTCGATGTTCCCAGGCGCAAGGCTTTTGCCGTTATTGCCGACCACCACCGCTTCGGCAAACTGGTCGGCGCACCGGTCAAGCGCATCAAGGACAGCGACCAGGCAGACCCCAACGGCATTGGCTCGGTTCGCAAGATCGGCATTGGGCCGCTGTCTCTTGAGGAAACCGTACTCGGTTTTGAGCCCGACTCCCTGATTGAGTACACCATCAGCAGCATCAGCCCTTTGCGTAATCACCTGGGGCGTATTCTGTTCTCCGATGCAGGCGAAGGAAAAACGCGTATTCAGTACACCATCCGTTTTGAGGATATTGTGCCGTTTACCGGCAAAGCGGTTCAGGTCGCGCTGGAAAAGGGATTACGCCGTGGTATCAAACGCCTGCCATCGATGGCGTAAGCCTGTGGAAGCGCAGGCAACAATCGGTAACTTGATGAATATCAGATAATTGACCTGAGGCAACAATTTATATTTGTCAATTCTGTACTCTCCCGCGCAGTTTGCAATATCCGGCCATCGGGCTATAAGTGTGCCTGAAGCCGAAGACCCTACTGCTTTGCGGGAGACAGAAATGGCGGCAGCACCGATTGTTCTCTTCGACAACGGACACCACAAGTGCCTGATGTTCGATTCCCTGGTCACTGGCGAAGGCGTTCAGTCCAACCAGTTCCTGATTGTTGATGGCAAACACGAAGCCCTGATCGACCCCGGCGGAGATCTGACCTACACCCCACTCTCCGTCGCCGCGTCCAAGTACATGAACATCCGTGATATGGACTATGTCTTCGCGTCCCACCAGGACCCGGACATCATCGGCGCCATCGACCGCTGGATTGTTCACACCCGGGCAAAAATCGTTACCTCAAAGCTGTGGGCGCGCTTCTTGCCGCACCTGGTGTCCAGCTACGTCACCAACCAGCTCAGTGGCAGCGTCTACGACCGCATCGTCAGTATTCCTGACGGCGGCGCCAATGTGAGGTTCGGGGAGACTTATCTGCAGTGCCTGCCGGCGCATTTCATGCACTCGGTCGGCAATCTGCAGTTCTACGATCCGGTGTCAAAAATCCTGTTCTCCGGTGATCTCGGCGCTTCCATGGGCGGCGAAGACGACCACGAGCCGGTGAAAGATTTCGACAAACACATCCCGAACATGATCGGCTTCCACCGCCGTTACATTGCTTCCAAGAAAGTCTGTCGTCTTTGGGCCAACATGGTTCGAGACATGGACGTGTCGATGATCGTGCCCCAGCATGGCAAGCGCTTTGAAGGCCCGGTGATGATTGATCGCTTCCTTAACTGGGTCAGCGATATGGATTGTGGCATTGATCTGGTATCCCAGGACAACTACCGCCAGCCGGTGGAATACGTGTAACAACCCGGTTCCGCAGGGACGCGGAACCACCTCCTGGCAAAAGCTGCGAAATCAGGCCTGTTGCAATCCGCTCAGGTTCAGTAAAATCCGCCTTTTCACTGAACCCTAGAGGCAGCGAATATGGGCAGAGCCTACCAAAACCGCAAAGAATCCATGGCCAAAACGGCCGCCGCGAAAACCAAGGTTTACAGCAAGTACGGCCGCGAGATCTACATGGCCGCCAAGGCTGGTGGCATCGACCCGCAAGCCAACCTTTCCCTGCGCGGGCTGATCGAGCGGGCCAAAAAAGACCAGGTGCCCACCCACGTTATTGAGAAAGCCATCGACAAAGCCAAGGGTGG
>NZ_DIHV01000053.1:0-1881 GCF_002420325.1 Marinobacter sp. UBA5687 | reverse complement strand
GACTGCCTGACCGACAACCCGAACCGCACCTTTGGCGATGTTCGCCTGGCATTCACCAAAACCAAGTGCAAGATCGGCACCCCGGGCGCCGTGGCCCATATGTTTGATCACTGCGCCATCTTTGCATTCGCCGGCCAGGATGAAGAGGCCGTACTGGAAGCCCTGATGGAAGCCGACGTGGACGTTACCGACATCGAAAGCGAAGACGGCAAAATCACGGTATTCACCCCGAACACCGAATACGCCAAAGCCAAACAGGCTCTGGAAGCCGCGTTTGAAGGCATTGAGTTCGATGTGGACGAGATCCAGTTCCTGCCAAAAACCACCACCGTGGTAGAAGGCGACGACATCCCGATGTTCGAGAAATTCCTCGACATGCTGAACGATCTCGACGACGTACAGAACGTATTCCACAACGCGGAACTGCCGCAGGAATAACCTCTGCCGGCAAAGAGTAGTCACAGCGGCGCGACAGGGCGGAGGTAGCAGGCGTGGAAAAGCCAAAGGTTATTATCCTGAAAACAGGCTCAACCTACCCGCAGATACGGGATCAGTTTGGTGATTTCGACGCCTGGTTCCTCCGCAGCCTGACGGGCGATCTTGAACTTACCGTACTGGATGCCGTGCAAACGCCACCCGCGTCTGCCCCCAGCGACTGGGCTGGCATCGTCATTACCGGCTCGCCTGCGATGGTCAGCGACAAAGCACCCTGGAGCGAAGAAACCGCCCGCTGGATAAAACAGGCCGTCGAGGCCAACGTGCCACTTCTCGGAGTTTGCTATGGCCGCCAGTTGCTGGCCCATGCCATGGGTGGCAAGGCGGACTACCATCCGAAAGGCCGCGAGACCGGCACGCACACCGTGCGATTGCTCGACAGCGCCAGCTCAGACCCCCTGTTCAGTCAGTTGCCGGCAGAATTTCCCGCCCACCTGACCCACAAGCAATCAGCACTTGAGCTCCCTCCGGGCGCTGTATTGCTGGCCAATTCAGCCTTCGAGCCACACCAGGCGTTCCGGGTTGGCGAACATGCCTGGGGCGTGCAGTTTCATCCGGAATTCACCGATGCAATCATGAAAGCCTACCTCGAAGTCCAATATCAGGACATCGTTGCCGAAGGCCTGGACGCCCAGAGCCTGCTGCAGGGTGTGCGCCCTGCCCCTGATGCCAATCACTTGCTGAAGCTTTTCGCTGAGTACCTGAACGCCCAGGCAATGACCAAATAGTCATGGAACCCGAGCGGCTGTGTGAACGTTTTGTATGTTGAATGAGTACAGATCGCTATCTACTGTACTGGAATACAACTGAGAAAGGAGCCTCACATGAACGGTATCAGACAGCACTTAAGAAAATTCTCACTGGCCATGGCCGTGCTGCTCGCTTTTACCACCACCTTCTCTGTATCTGCCAACGCCGGCATGGTTGGAACCGGTGAGCTGATCCAGCAGCAACAGGTGGATCTGGACAGGCAACAATTGCTGGAGATGCTTGACGACCAGGGAGTGAAGGCAAAACTCCAGGAACTCGGCGTGAGTGAAGCCCAGGTTGAAGAGCGCATCCAGAATCTGACCCCGACGGAACTGGCCGAGTTTGAACAACAACTGGCCGAAGCACCAACCGGCGAAGGTGTTGTCGGTATCATTGTTCTGTTCCTGCTGGTGTTCATCATTACCGATATGCTCTGCGCGACCGATCTGTTCCCCTTTGTGAAGTGCATTCGCTGATCCCCAATGCAGCAGATGAACAGCCGTCTTAAATTGACTATGGCCGTCGCTTTGACGGCCATAGTGCTTCTGACCGGGTGTGCATCAACACCAGACTGGCCTGTCTCTGCCCCGGACAACACCAAACCGGTTTACTCGGAAAAGCTGCTGGAACAGGTGC
>NZ_DIHV01000014.1:4806-42778 GCF_002420325.1 Marinobacter sp. UBA5687 | reverse complement strand
CAAAATAAATGGCCATTGACAACTCTCACGTGATAGCGGGCTTAGCCGACCTAACGTGAAATGATCTTGTAATTTCGCGTTGTCCACAATCCCAACCCACCTAACTCCAAAGTTCGACTATTACGAAAGAAAACAGGCCACAACGAATCGGCTAACGCCTTGTTGCTGTTGATGGTTGTATTTGTGAGGCAAAGAAACAGACGGAGCGTCTGCCTACCGCCTCGAATCGCTTTGCGGAATATCGAAAGGACAAGAGGATATATGAGTTTTGCACGATTTTACAGTAAAGGCACGTACCCCCATTGATTCAAGTCACATTTCACAACAAACTGCGATCAGTGTCGCAAAATACAACTTTCAAAGCAGTTAAAGGATTTCGAGGCCTCAAGGAACATCTATGGCTAACCCCAAACCGCTCAAAGAAGCTTTTGATCTCTACCGCGAAATTCAGCATAAAGTGACTCACACAGCAAATCTCGACTGGATTCCAGACGAGCTTCGGCTAAAAGAATGCTACTCCAAAACAATGGCTTACAAGGGGAGTTCTATCCCGTTCCCACGGACGGTTTTAAAACGGCGGTGGACTTGCCCAGAAACGTATGGAAAGTCCCAGCCCCAAACGGAGGCCATTTTATTTAGGCTGATCGCTCAACCTGAATGTCTGCTTTTCTGTTCGAAAGGTCAGTCGGGGCACAGTAAAGAAGGTCAGCTTTAAAGCAGAGCGAATGTTCGCTTTTGTTTAGAAGCGGGAGAAAAAGGTTCTGGCCAAAATCTGCGTAGCGCTACTCACCCGATTTCCCCCTAAAAACTCTAACGTTTTTACTTTCCAAGATTGCCGAGAGCCGGCGATTTTCGAGTTCAAGAGTCGCGTTTTTCGAAGCAAGTTCGTTGCGCTGCTCGGTCAAATCTACGATTTTTTCCCGTAACTGACGATTCTTGAAACGCTCTTCCTTGAGTTTCTCGTGCTTCTCGTCACGCTGTCTCTGGATCGCCTTGTTGGAATTGCCCCGGATGCGTTCCAGCATGTCTGGGTAGTCTTTGTGGATCAAGGCACGACTGACTCCGGCCTCTTCGGCAACAGCGGCCACCGAGACTTTCCTGCCCTTCTCAACGACCTTAGGCTGGCCTTTTTCCAATCGAACAATGGCCAGCCGAATACGCTTGTGGGTCTCGGATTCAGATGACGTCGACATCGGTCAGTTGCTCCTTGAGACGGTTGATGTCCACGCCGAGATCGGTCAACACCCTCTCGCAGCGTTCCATGGTGCGCTCGACCGTCTTTGATCCCGAGTCATCCAGATCATCGATCTGTCGAAGCTCAATCTGTTGCAGGTAAAGTCCTTCCCAGAACGGCTTTTGGCTATCGTCAATACAACCGTGCTCGCAATCCTCGCATTGGCCGCCTGCACAGTCCACGCCGGTATCGTTGGTACACCAGGCGATGCCGGTGGACCGCAGGTACACCAGCTCGCTGATGGCCTCAATCATCTCTTTCCGATCTTTATAGGTACGGACTTCTTCCGAGCGGCTTCGCATTTGGCGGATATGGCCGGCCATGCCACCGGAAAGCCGAGTATCAGGCTCCAACCAATGACCGACAATCGCCTGACGTTTGCCGTCAAAAGCGGCGTAGATTTCGTCATAGAGCTCCAGATCCTGCGCCTCGTTCATTGCATACAGGATGGTCATATCCAGGCTCCAGTGCTTGAAGTGATCTCGCAGATACCGCAAGTCACCCAGCTTGTGATGCACCACGTAGTTAGCAAAAGTACGCCGGAATTGGTGTGAAGCAAGCTTCCAATCTATCCCGAGGTCCTTCGCAAACTTCCCGAGCCTTCGGTGCAGAGCGAGGCCACTCAGCAGAGAAATACTGTTTCTCTTTTGCGTTAACTTGGTCAGACCGATGCAACCTGAGCACTTTTCAAGACAAGTCACTTTGTTCAGGTCTCCCACTACTTTGGCTTCTTTCAGCGCCTGCTCAAGTTCAGCCTGCAAGGGCTCTACCAGCCGCTCCAGCACCTTTACCGCCTCAATCGCAATCTCCGGGCACAGCCATGATGTTTCGCCCGCATGAGTTTTGTCCGAACGTGAGCCGAGGAAGTAGAACCGCTCGCCATCTCGAACTTCGCTGTACCACTGATCCCTCCGGATGTTTCCGAGTTCATGGGCCCGGATACCGGTCGTCGCCAGAATGATCACGAAACAACCGTCACGCAGGTCGCGCAGTGTCGTACCCAGTGCACCTAGCCCCTGATCCCAACCTCGGGTTTTCAAAAACTCGACCCGCTCCTCCCATTGATCGTTATGGTTTTTAGAACAGGGTTGGAAGTCAGCTAGGGCATCCCGATGCTTCAACAAGTCGTCGGCTCGATTGAGCAGAAATTCGGCGTGCTGGAACAGTTGCCGAAGAATGTCATCAGGAATGATGTCAGTCTTGGCCTTGTTTGATCTCTTATGTCCGGACAGCGCGATAGCCGAGCTTTCGGGCCATGGATGCTCAAATCCGTGGGAGGTATCGCGCAGTAATTTCCAGCTTCGTTCCACAGTCGACAAGCGATTCCACTTCGTCATGCTGCTAATTTGTTTCCCCGGCTTATGCGGCGGGGTCAAACGCTGGACGTATTGAACGTAGCGGACCGCTACGAGAGGCGTGACCTGCGCCAGACCGGAGATCCCCTGGTCGTGCAACCAGTTCAGCCAGAGCACCAGATTCTGGAAAATAGTGAAGACCGAGGCATTGCTCAGCGCCTTTTCGCCCCAGATTGTTCGGCCCATGAGGATTTTGGCTTCGGATCTCAGTTGATCGCCTTTGATCCGGGTAAAATCCATCCTCCGCTCGCAATCCCTCCGGTTTCCAGTGCTCTTGGCTCTGGGCAACCACCACTCCGGGTCTTCATACCGGGAAAGCGCATATAACACCCCATCGGCCCGGTCCGTGGTGATGATACCGTGAAGTCCTTCACCCTGGGGCAAAGCCCGCAGCAAACGTTCACGGTCGGCCAGCACCTCTGCGCCGGTAATCTTGCTCATACCGCCATCCTCGCCATGCTCAGGTCTCGCCAGAACGGGTGCGGCTGGTGTTTCGCTCTCTCGCGCTGTTCATTCACGAGCGCTTGACCAAAGTGAGGCGCAATCTCTTCATCGATCAGTCGAATCACTTGCTTGAGGTACTTGGTCCAGCGTTTGCCGCCGAAGGTGTCGTAATTGCGCAGGGCGGCCCAGTAGAAGCTGAACAGGCGATAGAGGTCATCGCCGGTCACCACGAAGCTCTTACATCGGAAGCAGCCGAGGTAGTCCTGACAGGGCTCGCCGTTTTTCGGGGCGCGCTGCCCGCGACGGACATCCTTGCACGACGAAACGGGTGTTCGGTCACTGGCGATAATATTCGGCTGGCTAAGAAGCTCCTGAACACGCGCCTCGCCTAAAAACCGCATGTCGGTTTCCGCTTCCGGTGGTGCTTCCCAGTAGTGGGCATTGCCCGTTGAGACGGCATGTCGGCCTGTTCTGGCCGCCACCAAGGGGTCCTGCCCCGACATTTCCCACACACGATTCAAGAGCGTCTGGCGCAGCCGGCTGACATTCAATGTGAGCGGTTTACCATCGTCCGTTTTAAGCTGGTGCTGGTCAACAAATGCGTTGATGCTGTAATTCAATATGGAGTTCGTCAGTCGGCATGCTTTGCCCACGAACTTGCTACGAGTTCCCTCGTAGACCAGCAGCCGATTTGAGTCATCGAACTGGGCGCGTGTCGTAGCGTTCCTCGCAACGATCAGATCAATGGCATCAGCGGCATAGAGATGGATACTGGCCATCTCTGACACTTCCTCAGACTTTCTCAGTGCGACAACTTGCGTGGCGTTACCACGACGTTTAAAGCTCACTAACAGCCGCAGGTTGGATTTGAGCGGGTGAGGCTGTACGCAGTCTGTGGTCAGCTCCAGGATGGGCGTCAGGTTCATTCCGGTCGACAGCGCAATGGACAAGACGCATACGGCCAAGTCATAGCGACCCAGTGGCTCCGAGTGAGCCACAATACGCTCCATGTCTTTTCGCAGCGCTTTGATCAAAAACCGCTTTTCATTCTTGCTAAGCGCCCTCTGGCCCTTAGTTCGCCTGTTAGAACTCGGAAACGGACTGGCAGGCCAGACCGTTTTCATATCCACTTCTGGCCAGAACCCGAACCGATGGCATGCCACAAGCAGAGATTTGGTATGAGAGAAGTAGTTTTTCTGCGCGCCGTATTTGAGGGGCTCGTTTCTCAAGTACTGGAGGAATTGTTTGATGCTGTCGGCGTCGAGATCGGCCATGGTAAGGCGCTCACCACTAGCGGCGTGGAGTAACGACAGGAAGGGCGCAAAGTTACGAAAGCCATCTTTCCAGTAACTCGCAATCGTGCTCGGGCTGAGAGACTTTCCATTGGTTTTGACGCTTTCTGCGACCAGCCTTTCGATTGTGCGTTGGCAGGCAGCGGTGATGTTGTCATAGCCCTGGCCGTAAAATGGCCCGAAGTCCGCATTTCTGGCGCTTGTTGCGTTTTCGGGAAACGCAACGACGGTGTTCGCCGGTTTTGAAACACGCGCCTGATCAACGGTGGTGATTGTCCCCTCGATTGCAGTCTCGCCACACTCCTGAACACCAACCTCATGCCTCTCTAGCGTGAAATCCTTTTTCATGCGCAGGCCGCCTCCTTCGCCGTTTCTTCAATTTCTCTCTGATAGCTTGTGCGCAAATCGTCTTCGATGTCGTCGAGGAAATGCAGGTATTTTTCCGTAGTCGTGATGCTGCTGTGGCCGAGGCGATCTCGGACATAGATCAACGGATTGAACGTGGTGCTCTTCCGTGACATCAGTGATTTCAACGTGTGCGTCGCGTATGTATGACGAAGGATGTGGGGATGGCAGGCGAACGACAGCTTCAATCGGTTCAGTTGATTGTTGAGCGAGGTTCGAATGCTCCAGGGGTTGCCCTTGGCGGTTACAAAGAGGGCTTTTGGGTCTGTCCCGTGTTTGCGGATCGTTTCGTGACGCTCGTGGATCACGTAATCCCAGAGATCCGTCATCAATGATATCGGCACATGGATCGTCCGTGGTTTGTCTCCCTTGGTGCTCATCTCTTGGGGATCAAGCTCAACCACCACATGACTTCGAGCCGAGATCGACCGGGGTGCAGATATGTAGTGAACTGGAATTGTCAGCAGCTCTTCTTTACGCAAACCCGTTAGCAACGCCAACCGAACGATCAATCGGAGAGTTTTGTTCTTGATGGTTTTCAGCAGTACATCAGGCTTTACGGCATACCCCCCGGACGTGTCTGTGTGTGCCAGGAAACCCTTTGTCTGTCTGACTCTCACCGTTTCAAGGTCATACGGCAACGTGCTTACCCAACCTTGTTTGAGGGCAAACTGATAAAACTTGATCACCAGGTGAAGTCGTCGGTTTACCGTGGAGGCGCTAAGGTTAAATCGATCAAAAGAAACGTCGCGATACAGGGCTAACAGGGTTTCGTGATTTCGGTGATCAAGCTCTCTCCAATCAAACCCATTGGCTTCAATGAACTCGAAATAATCACACAGATCCCTTCCAAACGTTTCCCAACTACGTCGGCTTTGCACACTTCCACGTTTTAAGCAGTGATGAACGAGAAATTCCATTCCTTCGACAAACACATCATGATTGGATTTGAGAAGAATCGGGAACCCTTCATAGGAGTGGCCCCTGATTCCAAACTCTGGTGTAGCAAGAAGGAACTCCACCCTCGGATCTCCAATACTGTATTTTTGTTCAGTATAAAGGGGTGGTTTAAGACTGCAACAGGAGAGTTACATTATTTGTGGTACAAAACATGGTCTATCTTTCCTGCTGACAGCCCGGCATCATCATGCCGGCAATGGATAAGTTAAAAGTTGCGGCAGTATAGCATTCCGGCCCCGGTTAAGGAGACTCCCCTGAAACCCGACAAAGGCATGAACCACAAGGACACCGACAGCTTCTACGTGCCCGATCTGTGTCGTGTGCGGGCCGTGTTCATGCTGTTGATTACCAGCGAACTGCTGGTTCTGGTGCTGGCCATCGTGCAGGCACAGAACAGCTGGATCGACTGGAACTACTTCGGTCTGCTGTCCCTGTTCGTGCAATGGACCACCCTCACCAGCGCCGCACTGATCTGTCTGTTGCGCCCCCGCCTGGCCCGCATGAGCAACAGCCGCGCCACGATGACCATCGCCGCCATTGTCTTGCTGGACGTACTGGCGTTCAGCCTGTTTGCCGACAGCGTATTGCACCCGCAGCCGGGCGTGGCGCTCTGGCAGGGCATTGCCAAGAAGCTGTTACTGGCACTGCTGATTGTCCTGATGGTGCTGCGTTATTTTTACCTTCAGCACCAGTGGCAGCAACAGCGTGAGGCGGAAATGCAGGCCCGGCTGACCTCCTTGCAGGCCCGGATCCAGCCACACTTTCTGTTTAACAGCATGAACACCATTGCCAGCCTGATTGCCACCAATCCGGAGCAGGCGGAAGAAGCAGTGCTGGATCTGTCGGAACTGTTCCGGGCCAGCCTGCGCACCGACGACCAGCTCATTCCCCTGAACCGTGAGCTGGAACTGTGCCAGCGCTACCTGGCGATTGAGTCTCTGAGACTGGGGGAACGCCTGCAACTGGAGTGGGATATTCAACCCGGGCTCGGGCAACAGGTAATACCACCCCTGACACTGCAGCCGCTGGTGGAAAATGCCATCTATCACGGCATTCAGCCGCGGCCGGAAGGCGGTGTCGTCCGGGTCGAAGTATCGGCCAAGGATCACTTTGTCTACCTTCTGGTGCAGAATCCCGCGCCGGAATCTACGGAACGCCAGCATCAGGGCAACCGGGTCGCCCTGAGTAACACCCAGGCCAGACTACAGGCACTGTTTGGCGAACCGGCCGTGCTCAAACACAGTCGCCAGGGCAATACCTACACCGTCACCCTTCGCCTGCCCCGGCGCAGCATCAACACCAGCAACCGTCAGTCACGAAACAGGCCATGAATACCGAAGACAGCAAACGCGTACTGATTGCCGATGACGAACCCCTCGCCCGCCAGCGCATTCAGCGCCTGCTGGAAGCCCTGCCGGATTACCGGGTTTGTGGCGAAGCGGTGGATGGCAACGACACCTTGCGCAAAGTGGCCGAACTGGAACCGGATATCCTGCTGCTGGACATCCGTATGCCCGGCATGGATGGCATGGAGGCAGCCGACCAGCTCAGCAAGCTCCACAATCCGCCCGCAGTGATTTTTTGTACCGCCTATGACCACTATGCCATCCAGGCGTTCGAGGTTCGCGCCGTCGCCTATCTGCTCAAACCGGTCCGGCGTGAGGCGCTGGCCGATGCTCTGGCCCGGGCCGGCAAGCTGAACCGGGTACAGAGGCAAGCCCTGGCGCAAAGTACCGATGCCGGTAACGACCAACTGGCGGTGCGCACGCACCGAGGCACCGAACTGATCGACCTGTCAGATCTGTACTACTGTGAGGCCGACCAGAAGTACGTGACTCTGCACCACCGCCACGGCGAGACGGTGTGCGACTACACCCTGAAAGAACTGGAGCAGGCTTACCCGGATCACCTTCTGCGCGTCCACCGACACACACTGGTTGGCGTGCGCTTTATCCAGGGGCTGCGGCGGTCGTCCGATGGACAGAATCAGCTGGCACTGAAAGGCAATGCCACCCTGCTGCCGGTCAGCCGCCGCCATGCCAGTACGGTCCGCCAATGGTTACACGAACACCAACCCTCCCCCTGAGGGGGTAGGCGGGGGTTCACCGCGGGACTTTTTTTCTGCCACAAGGTAACCTTGGGGCACATTTTCCCGAACGACAGTGAGTGACATGTCCAAACGTACCCTTCGCATTGCAACCCGCAGCAGCGCACTGGCGCTGTGGCAGGCGGAATTCATCAAGGCCGAGCTGGAAAGGCTGCATGACAACGTTGACGTTGAACTGATCAAGATCAAGACCCAGGGCGACAAGATCCTGGACGTCCCCCTGGCCAAGATCGGCGGCAAGGGCCTGTTCGTGAAGGAGCTCGAAGAAGCCATGCTGGACGGCCGTGCCGATCTGGCCGTGCATTCCATGAAAGACGTGCCCATGGAATTCCCCGAGGGCCTGGGGCTGGTCGCCATTTGCGAGCGTGAAGACCCCACCGATGCCTTCGTCAGCAATCAGTATGAACACATCGACCAGCTGCCTGAGGGCGCGGTAGTAGGCACCGCCAGCCTGCGTCGGGAAGCCCAACTGCGGGCCAACCGCCCGGATCTTCAGATCAAGGTACTGCGTGGCAACGTGAATACCCGGTTGGCGAAACTCGATGCCGGTGAATACGACGCCATTGTACTGGCCAGCTCCGGCCTGAAGCGTCTCGGCTTCCACGACCGTATCCGTTACTGTCTGCCAGACACGTTTTCCCTGCCAGCCGTTGGCCAGGGTGCTTTGGGCATCGAATGCCGGGTCGGTGACACGGAACTTCTGGAGCTGATTGACCCGCTCAATCACACCGACACCTGGGACCGCGTCAGCGCTGAGCGGGCGCTGAACCGTCGCCTTGAAGGCGGTTGCCAGGTGCCCATTGCCGCCTATGCCCTGCTGGAAGACGATAACACCCTGTGGCTGCGGGGCCTGGTTGGCGCAGTCGATGGTACCCAGATTTTCCGGGTGGAAGGCCGTGCCCCGCGCGCCGAAGGTGAACGCCTGGGCCGTGAACTGGCAGAACAGCTGCTGTCCATGGGGGCCGACAAGGTGCTGGCTGAAATCTATGGCCACACCCCACGCTGAGTTTCAGCAACCGTCTGAACTCCAGGGCCGGCGTGTATTGATCTGCCGGCCCGAGCCCGAAGCCAGCCGCCTCGCCGAGGCCTTTCGTAAGGCCGGTGCCGATGCCCGGGTGATGCCGATGATGGCGCGCGAGCCTTTACCGGAAACCCCGGAGCAGCGCGGCATCCTGCAGCAGCTGGACAACTTTTCCCACATCATCGCGGTCAGCCCCTATGCCGCCCGCCGGCTGATGGAGGAAATCGACCACTGGTGGCCTCAACTTCCCGCCGGCCTGCAATGGTACGGAGTGGGCGCCGGCACCGCCGCGGTCTTTCGCGAACATGGCCTGAAACCGAGAATGCCCGCCGAAGGCTGGACCAGCGAAGCGTTGCTGGCGCTGCCATCACTGCAGCGCGTTGACGGAGAGAAAGTTCTGCTGGCTCGGGGCGAGCATGGCCGGGAACTGATTCGTGAGAGCCTGGCGCAACGGGGCGCACGGATTACCACCCTGCCCCTGTACCGGCGCGTGCTGCCGTACTATTCTGCAAAACAGGTGAAGGCTCTGGTTGCCGACTTCCACCCCGAGGTGGTGATTGCGCTTTCCGGCGAAACCCTGAACAATCTGGTGAAGCTGGGCCACAGATACCAATTGGCTCTGACGCCCGACATAATCGTAGTACCTGCGGAGCGTGTAGCGGAACAGGCGCGCGCGCTGGGCTTCCGCAAGCCACTGGTGCCCGGTAGCCTGAACGATGACGACCTGGTCATCAGTGTTGCTTCCTGCCTGTCGCAGGAGGCCGGTGACAACGGATAACCAAGTAAGGATGCCCGTGACTGAAACAACAAAACAACTCCCCGCTCCCGTACAACCCGCCAGGCCAGAACGCCCACGCTTGTGGCCAGTGTGGATTGTGGCGGTTCTCGCGCTGATTCTGGCGATTGCCCTTGGGCTCTGGAACTGGCAACAGTGGCAGAAGCACCAGGCCACCCTGCAGGTGGTTCAGGACCTCCGGCAGGATACCAACCAGCTGGAAAGCCTTTACGGCAACCGCGGCAGCGAACAGAGCGAGCGGCTTCAGGCACTGGAAAACCGCGTGGCGGAACAGCGGGAGCTGATTGCCACCCAGCAACGCCAGATCGATCACACCGCCCGCGAATTGCTGGAAGCCGGCAACCGCACCCGCACCGACTGGCTGCTGGCGGAAGCCGAATATCTGCTGCGTATTGCCAACCAGCGCCTGCTGATTGAAAAAGACATCCGCGGTTCACTGTCCGCCTTGGAATCGGCCGACGAGGTGTTGCGGGAATCCGACGATATCGGGGTTTATCCGGTACGCCAGCAACTGGCACGGGAAATCCAGTCCTTGAGAGGCATTCAGGGTGTCGACCGCACCGGGCTATACCTGAGACTGGAGGCTGCCATCGCCAGCGTCAACGATCTCACCGACCAGGCCCTGATCAGTGATCAGGCGCCGGGATTCGACATGGTCGAAGACCAGAATGCGCCGTCTGACGGCAGCAACATGTTCACCAGAGGCTGGAACCGGTTCCTGGGCACCCTCAAGGAAGTCGTTGTGATCCGCCGGATGGACGAACCGGTAAAACCCCTGTTGTCTCCGGACCAGAGCGCCTGGGCCCGTCTCAACCTGCAACTGATGCTGGAAGAAGCTGAAATGGCGGTCTTGCGGGGCAATCAGCCACTGTATGAACGCGCTCTGAACAAGGCCATCACCACCATCAACGACTGGTATGACGGCACCAACCCGGCCATTCGCGGGCTCAACGAGACCCTGAACGAACTGGCCGAGCGCAACGTAGACCCCGAACTGCCGGATATCAGCCAGTCCCTGAGCCTGCTGAAGGAGCGGTTGGCGGGGCGCCTGGCCACAGGCGACAACGATGCCGACAGCAAGGCGGCCAACGGGGGCGATGAGTCATGATCCGCGTATTGCTGATCCTGCTGCTTGCCCTTCTGGTGGGCACCGGGCTTTCCCTGGGGTTGACCTACGACCTGGGCTATATCCGCATCAGCCTGGGCAACTACCTGATTGAAACCAATTTCTGGGTCGGGTTGGGGCTGATTCTGGTGATCATCCTGCTGACCGTCACCCTCATCAACACGGTGCGCCGCTTCCGCCAGGGCACCGGTGTGATGGCGGGTTGGATTGCCCGCGGTAATGAGCGCCGGGCCCGGCGCCGGACCACACGAGGCCTCCTGGCTCTGGCCGAAGGCAACTGGCCCCGCGCCCGTAAGCTACTGTCCAGCTCTGCCAGCCATGCCGACACCCCCCTGATCAACTATCTCGCGGCGGCCCAGGCCGCGTTCGAGTCCGGCGACCATGAAGCGGTCGATGAACTGCTGCGCAAGGCCTTTGAAAGCACACCTGGCTCCAGCATGGCGGTGGGGTTGACCCAGGCCCAGCTGCAACTGGCCGGCAACCGGCCCGAGCAGGCTTTGGCGACCCTGCTGCGCCTACGCAAGGAATCTCCACATCACCCGTTTGTCCTCAAGCTGCTGAAGAACGCCTATCTGCGTCTGGAGGACTGGCGCGAGCTGTCCCGTCTTATTCCGGAACTGCGCAAGCGCAGTGTGGTGCCAGAGAGCGAACTGAACGAACTGGAACGTCAGGTCTGGCAAAACCTGCTGGAACAGGCCGCCGAGGAATGCCAACGCAGCCGCAAGGAAAACCCCGAAGCCAGCCTGGAACCGCTGACTCGCCTGTGGGACGAACTGCCGGGCTTTGTGCGCCGGGATGAGTACACCATCCGCGACTACGCCCGACTGCTGGCGGGACTGGGTGATGAGGCCCAGGCAGAAACGCTGCTGAGAAAGGTACTGCGTAACCACTGGAGCGACGAGCTGATCAACCTGTATGGCCGGATTCAGGGTCAGGATCCGGAGGAACAGCTATTGATTGCCGAACAGTGGCTGAAACATCGCACCAACAACCCCGAGCTGTTGCTGGCACTGGGCCGGCTCAGCCTGCGTAATGAGCTGTGGGGAAAAGCACGGGAGTACTTTGAAACCAGTCTGAAATTACGCCGTAATCGTGAAACCCTCGCGGAGCTGAGCCGGCTGAATGCCCATATGGGCGAGGAAGAAGCCAGCATCAAGCTTCTGATGCAGGGGCTGGAAACCGACCATGGCCTGCCCGACCTGCCCATGCCCCGGGCCTGAGACTTCGCAGTCTTTGATTCAGACAATCAACAAGGGCCGGCAAATTGCCGGCCCTTGTTGATAGCGCCCACTGAAACTGTCAGCTGCGGGGAGCATACTCCAGAACATCCGAGAAAAAGGCCTGCTCCGGAAGGCCAGCCTCCACCAGCGCATCCATCAGGGTATACACCATGGTGGGCGAGCCACTGGCATGAACTTCCACGTCCTGCCAATCGAACCCTGAAGCCAGCACAGCCCTGACCAGTTGGTCGTGGTGACCGCCCCAGTCATTGTCTTCATCGTCTCCCACCACCGGCAAAAAGCTGAACGGCGCCCACTCCTCCTGCCACTGCTGCGCGAGAGAACGCAGGTACATGTCCTCGTGCTTGCGCACGCCCCAGAACAGTTTGACTGGCTTCTGGTAACGGGTTTCCCGCAGGTAATCCACCAGGCTTTTCATCTGGGCAAAACCGGTACCTGCCGCCACCAGCAGCAGGGGTTTGTCCGGCATACTGGCCAGGCAGGCCTTGCCATGGGGCAGTTCCACCGTCACATCCTGGCCGGAAGTCAGCGCATCGATGACTTTCTGGGCCGAGATCCAGTCGGGCGACGCCTGGATGTGCAGTTCGATCTGCTCTGCTGAGGGGCTGCTGGCAATCGAGAAATAGCAGGGGTCAGCTCCGGGCAGAATCACCGACAGATACTGCCCGGCATGGAAAGCCACATCCCTCCGCCGGGGAAGCTGCAAGGCCACCCGGTACACATCGTGACTGATGGAACGTACGTCGATTACCTTCGCCTGGTACTGGCGGGGCTGGTAATTTCCTGATGCCATAACGGCGGGTATCTCCAGTTCAAGGTCGGCGAGCGACCGTGTCCGACACATCATCAGTGGCTCGCCAACCGCGATAGAATGTTGATTTCGGGTATTCAGCGCCCGACCTTTCAGCAACCGGGCCTCACAGATTTCGCACACGCCGTTTCGGCAGGCTGCCGGCACCCGTATTCCGGCTGCGGTCGCTGCAGACAACAGGTCTTCAGCCTGATCCGCACCATAACCAAGCCCCGATGGCTGCAGGCGTATCCGAAACACTCTCTGCCCCCTTGTCAGTCGGGGCGGGCACCGGGAATTTCAATCCCCAGGCTGTCCCAGATGTCATCCACCCGCTGTTTAACCTCATCGGTCATGGCGATGGCAGTGCCCCACTCCCGGTCGGTCTCTCCGGGCCACTTGTTGGTGGCGTCCATCCCCATCTTCGAGCCGAGCCCAGACACCGGCGAGGCAAAGTCCAGATAGTCAATCGGGGTGTTTTCCACCAGGGTGGTGTCCCGGGCCGGATCCATCCGCGTAGTAATGGCCCAGATCACGTCTTCCCAGTTACGGGCATTGACGTCGTCATCGGTGACAATCACAAACTTGGTGTACATGAATTGCCGCAGAAATGACCATACCCCCATCATCACCCGTTTGGCATGGCCGGGATACTGCTTCTTCATGGTGACGACGGCAAGCCGGTAGGAACAGCCTTCCGGCGGCAGATAGAAATCGACAATTTCCGGAAACTGCTTCTGCAGGATTGGAATGAACACCTCGTTCAGCGCCACTCCGAGAATCGCCGGCTCGTCCGGTGGCCGGCCAGTATAGGTGCTGTGATAGATCGGATCCCGGCGGTGGGTAATGCGTTCCACGGTAAACACCGGGAACTGATCCACTTCGTTGTAATACCCGGTGTGATCACCAAACGGCCCTTCCGGCGCCATATCGTCCGGGTAGATAAAGCCTTCCAGTACAATCTCGGCACTGGCCGGTACCTGAAGATCGCTCAGGCCCGCATTCACCAGTTCCGTTCGACTCCCTCGCAGCAATCCTGCAAAAGCATATTCAGACAGCGTATCCGGCACCGGGGTAACGGCACCCAGAATGGTGGCCGGATCAGCACCCAGTGCGACCGCAACCGGATAGGGCTTGTCCGGGTTGGCCTTACGGAACTCCTGGTAATCCAGGGCGCCCCCCCGATGGCTGAGCCAGCGCATAATCAGACGGTTACGACCAATCACCTGCTGCCGGTAGATACCCAGGTTCTGACGTTCCTTGTTGGGGCCACGGGTAATCACCAGCGGCCAGGTCACCAGAGGACCGGCGTCACCCGGCCAGCAGTGCTGGACCGGTATCTGGTACAGATCCACCTTGTCTTTTTCAATCACTACATCCTGGCAGGGTGCCGAGCGCAACACCTTGGGGCTCATGCGCATGACCTGCCGGAATAATGGCAGTTTTTCAATGGCGTCCTTGAAGCCCTTGGGGGGATCCGGCTCTTTCAGAAACGCCAGCAGCTTGCCAATCTCCCGCAACGCTGCCACATCGTCCTGCCCCATGCCCAGTGCCACCCGTTTCGGTGTTCCGAACAGGTTGGCCAACACCGGCATATCGTAGCCTTTCGGATTCTCGAACAACAACGCCGGACCACCGGCACGCAGGGTGCGGTCGCAGATTTCGGTCATTTCCAGGTGGGGGTCAACTTCGGCAGTAATGCGCTTGAGCTCACCCAGCTTTTCCAGCTGGCTGACAAAGTCCCGAAGGTCGTTGTATTTCATGGTGTGCTCCGTTTCTGGTCTACGGTACTACGGAGTTTTTTCTGGTCTGGATTCAGACCTGAGTTCAGGTATTGGCCTGAGCAGCTTGAATGCTGGGGAGGGAATCCGCCCCGACCAGCCGGACATTCCATAAGAATGCCCGCCGGTCGGAAATCGGAGTCAGTATCACCGACGCTTCATGGACTGGAAGAACTCGTCGTTGGTCTTGGTGTCCCTGAGTTTATCCAGCAGGAACTCGATGGCGGCGGTATCGTCGTCCATGGAGTGCAGTAGTTTGCGCAGAATCCACACACGCTGGATGTCGGCTTCGGACATCAACAGGTCTTCGCGGCGAGTGCCGGAGCTGCGGATGTTGATGGCCGGGTATGTCCGTTTTTCGGCAATCTTGCGATCCAGATGGATCTCCATGTTGCCGGTGCCCTTGAACTCCTCGTAGATCACCTCGTCCATCTTGGAACCGGTATTCACCAGCGCGGTCGCAAGAATGGTCAGGCTGCCACCTTCTTCCACATTACGGGCAGCACCGAAGAAACGCTTGGGCTTTTCCAGGGCGTGGGCATCAACACCACCGGTCAACACCTTACCGGAGGAAGGAATGACCGTATTGTAGGCACGGGCCAGACGGGTTATGGAGTCCAGCAGAATAACCACATCTTTCTTGTGCTCGACCAGGCGCTTGGCCTTTTCGATCACCATCTCGGCCACCTGCACGTGACGGGCCGGCGGCTCGTCAAAAGTGGAGGCGATGACTTCGCCGCGCACAGTGCGCTGCATCTCGGTCACTTCCTCTGGCCGCTCGTCAATCAGCAGAACCATTACATGGCACTCTGGATTGTTACGGGTGATGGACTGGGCAATGCTCTGCATCAGCAGCGTCTTACCGGCCTTGGGCGGGGATACGATCAGGCCTCGCTGCCCCTTACCAATGGGCGCCACCAGGTCCAGAACCCGTGAGGAGAGATCCTCAGTGCTGCCGTTACCAGCTTCAAGCGTCAGACGCTCATCCGGGAACAGCGGCGTCAGGTTCTCGAACAGAATCTTGTTGCGGGCGTTATCCGGCTTGTCAAAGTTGATCTCGTTGACTTTCAGCAGGGCAAAGTAACGCTCACCGTCTTTCGGGGGCCGGATCTTGCCCGAGATGGTGTCACCGGTGCGCAGGTTGAACCGGCGGATCTGGCTGGGGGAAACGTAAATATCGTCCGGCCCGGCCAGGTATGAGGCATCGGCGGAGCGGAGGAAGCCGAAACCATCCTGCAGAATCTCCAGTACACCGTCACCGTATATGTCTTCGCCGCTTTTGGCGTGTTTTTTCAGGATGGTGAAGATCACATCCTGTTTGCGCGAACGAGCCAGGTTGTCGAGGCCCATTTCTTGCGCGATATCGAGCAATTCGGGCACGGATTTCTGCTTGAGTTCAGTAAGATTCATAGTTTGTTGGATTTTCAGGAATGGAAGTAAACGACTGTTGGAATGACAGGGGCGCCCCTGAACGTGTTGATCGAATCAAAAATGAAACAAAGGTGCTGGCAGATGGAGCAACCGGTGTAGATGGAAGCCGGATATTAAATGCCGAAGCCAGAGAGTGGGAACAACTGTTCGCCGGGCAACGGCATCATCGGCCACCTTTAGCGCGAATGTCAAGCCCCTGAACAAAATTAAGCCGGTTTTTGGCATGGGGTTCACTCGTTCTGGGGCTCCCTCTGATGGGTTACTCCCTTCCCAACCACGCAGCAGATCAGGATACTGAGCCTATGATTGATGACAGACTTCCGGAGCCTACCCCATGAGCAGTGATCGCACCAGCGAACTGAAGCCCCTGAACATCGCCCTTCTGACCGTCTCGGACACCCGAGGCCCGGATGAAGACACGTCTGGCCAGTTTCTTGAGGACAGTGTTGTCGAGGCCGGTCACCGGCTGGTCGCCCGCCGCATCCTGCCGGATGACATCTACCTGGTCCGGGCCCTGATGTCACAATGGATTGCTGATCCGGAGATTCACGCCGCCATTATTACCGGCGGCACCGGCTTCCACGAACGTGACAGTACGCCGGAGGCGGTAGCGCCCCTGCTGGATAAAACCATCGACGGATTTGGTGAGGAGTTCCGGCGACTGTCCGCGTCTGAAATCGGCACCTCCACCATCCAGTCCCGGGCCTTTGGCGGCCTGGCCAACCATACGGTTATTTTCTGCCTGCCCGGCTCAACCGGGGCTTGCCGAACCGGCTGGAACGGCATTCTGGCAACCCAACTGGACAGTCGCCATGGCCCCTGTAACTTCTCTGCTCTGGCCCTGCGCAAGCCGGACCGCCCCTACCAGCGGGTTCAGGAAGTGATTGGCAAGCGTGCCGAGCGATAAACAGGAGGACACATGGTGGCTAACGATCTGACATCGGTTGACGATGCACTGCAACATATTCTTGACCGGGCGCCGGCCATCACCCGGACCGAAGCCGTTGCCTTAACGGACAGCCTCGGCCGGGTTCTGGCGGAGAACCAGTATGTTCCCGCGGATGTGCCGCCAGCGGATAACAGCGCCGTGGACGGCTATGCGGTATGTCTGGCCGATGTCGCCGCCGGCAAACCGATGTCCGTATCCGCCAGAATCCCGGCCGGCGTTGCCCCCGGAACACTGGCACCCGGCACAGCGGCACGGATTTTTACCGGCTCCGAGATTCCCGAAGGGGCCGATGCGGTCGTGATGCAGGAACGGGTGGAACGCACCGACGACATGATTCTGATCCAGGCCGAGGTTTCAGAGGGCCAGAACATTCGCAGGCAGGGCCAGGATCTTGCCCGGGGCGATCTGGCGCTGGCGAAGGGCAAGCGCATTCGCCCCCAGGAAATGGGCCTGCTGGCCTCCATGGGAATCAGCCAGGTTCCGGTCATGGGCCGGCTAAGAGTCGCGGTATTGACCACCGGTGATGAACTGGTGGAGCCGGGCCAGCCACTTGATTCTGGCCAGATATACAACACCAACCGATTTACCCTCATGGGCCTGTTGGCCGAGGCTGGCTGCGAGCTGGTTCTGTGCGAAACCCTTGAAGATACCCGGGAAGCTACCCGCAGCACGCTCGAGTCTGCTGCTGCCAAGGCCGACCTGATCATCACCAGCGGCGGCGTATCGGTCGGTGAGGAGGACCACGTTCGCGCGGTACTGGAGAAATCCGGCAAGCTGTCACTTTGGCGCATGGCAATCAAGCCCGGCAAACCACTGGCGTTTGGCGAAGTGGCAGGCATACCGGTACTCGGTTTGCCGGGCAATCCGGCAGCGGTCCTGGTCACTTTTCTGGTGGTGGCGATGCCTTACATTCGCAAACGCCAGGGCCGGCAGGACCTCCTTCCCGTGGGCGAATCTCTGCCCGCTGGGTTTGACGTAACCTCCACATCTGTCCGCCGCGAGTTTGTACGGGCCCGGAAGCAGGGTTCAGCAGCGGGTCTGGAGGTTGTCGCCTACCCCAACCAGAGCTCCGGCGTCCTGAGTTCCGCCTGCTGGGGCGACGGCCTGGCTGTGGTGCCGGAACACACGGCCATCCGCGCCGGCGATTTGATTACATACTATCCGTTCACCGAATTACTGAGTTAACGATGACAGAACCAACACTGACCGTGCGTTTTTTCGCCCGACTAAGAGAAGAGCTGGGTACCGAAAGCCTGACCCTGCCGGCATCAGAGCACCAGACGGTCGCGGACCTGCTTACCCACCTGGCCAGCCGGGGCGGTGCCTGGGCCCAGCTGACCGGTGGCCAACCGGTGATGGTGGCCATCAATCAGTCCATGGCAAAGCCGTCCAGCCCGGTACAGCCAGGGGATGAGGTAGCCTTTTTCCCACCGGTCACCGGAGGTTGAGATGATTTCAATCCAGACCGACGATTTCGATGCGGGTGCAGAATATGAGGCGCTTCGCGGGACCGGACCGGGCACCGGGGCCATTGTGACCTTCTCGGGTCTGGTGAGGGATTCCGGGGATCTGTCCGGGGTGACGGGGCTGTTTCTCGAGCATTATCCGGGGATGACCGAGCAGGTGATTCAGGGGCTGATTGATGAGGCGGGCCGGCGCTGGGATGTGCAGCGGGCCCGGGTGATTCACCGGGTCGGACGCTTGGCACTGGCTGACCAGATTGTGTTTGTAGGGGTTTGCAGTGCCCACCGGGGCGATGCGTTTGCGGCCTGTGAGTTCATTATGGACGCCTTGAAGACGTCGGCGCCGTTCTGGAAGAAGGAGATTACCCGCGAGGGTGAGCATTGGGTGGAGCAGAAAGAGTCTGATGTTGCCCGGAGTCGGAACTGGGAGTGAGGCGCTTATTGGAGTTTGCCGCCCGGCCACTGGTCTGGTGGGGCCTCCGAAAACCGCTGTGAATACGTCCCTGTACGCTTGCTCTCCGCCATCCATGGCTCCGAGCATTTTCGGAGGCCCCACCAGACCAGCGCCCTACGTATGCAGTCAGTTGATCCTGCAGCGATCGGATTAGCGTTCCAAATCCCTAAAATTGTTGCGATTCTTGAACACTTCGTCAGCTTCCGGACAATCTACCGCCACCGCCCCCACCGATTCGGCAAATCCCATCACCCGGCGGTTGTCCAACGCCAGCCAGCGGTCCAGCTCCACCATTACATTTACCGGATACACACCGTGCAACGGGTGCAGGCGGCCGTTATGTTCGGCAATAGCCGGGCGGTCGGGTTGGGTTTGCCAGGCGGTGACCAGGGCGCTGAGGGTTGCCGGGGTGATTCCCGGGGTGTCACAGGGGCAAACCAGCACGGCTTCGGCGCCCTGGACTTCCGCGGCTTTCAGGCCCGTGAGCAGGCCCGCCAGAGGGCCCTGGTCGCGTAGTTCAGGAGGATCCTCAAGGATACGGCCGGGAGCCAGGCGTTCGTAGTCCGGCAGCGAGCGGTTGGCGCTGACGAAGACGGCCGGGGTGATGGTCCTAAGGGCCTGCAGCACCCATTCGGCCATGGCTTTGCCTTGCCAGGGTACGAGGCCTTTGTCCTGGCCGCCCATGCGGGTGCCTTTGCCGCCTGCCAGGAGCAGGCCGATGATTCTGTCGGGTCGGGTCATGGCATAAAAAAACCGCCCGTGAAGCGTTGTTCAGGGGCGGTTTCCTTCAACAGCGGATCAGAGGTTGCTGTCGAGGAAGGCAGCCAGCTGCGATTTGGACAGCGCGCCTACTTTGGTGGCATCCACGTTGCCGTTCTTGAACAGCATCAGGGTCGGGATACCACGGATGTTGAACTTGGGCGGGGTCTGTTCGTTTTCGTCGATGTTGAGTTTGCAGACCTTAAGCTTGCCTTCGTATTCGTCAGCGATTTCTTCCAGAACCGGAGCAATCATTTTGCACGGGCCACACCACTCGGCCCAGTAGTCTACCAGTACCGGAACGTCGGACTTCAGTACATCCTGCTCGAAGGAAGCGTCGGTGACATTAACGATATTTCCGCTCATTACCTTTTCCTGATTCAGGCGCTCCGGGGCTTGGATTCCGGCCCTTCGGGAGTCGCTGTTGACTGTAGTGGACGGTGTTCTCTTTACGGACCGGCCGCCCACCCGGATTAAGACAGACTATTACTTTACGCGATTGCCGGCCCTGATGTGAAGCCGGTTGTATCTACCCTCGGGTTGATCCGTGTCAGTAATGTCCGCAGCGAGTTACTGACACGGCCGGGAAGTTTCACTTATAGTACGGCCAAGTTCATATCACACAGGACGCCTATCAACGTGACGGCCGCATCCCCTGCCGAGAAGCCTGAAACCTCCCCGGACATGCTGGCAGCCATCGATATGGGCTCCAACAGTTTTCATATGGTCGTCGCCCGTCTGGTGCATGGCGAAATACGCACGGTTGAGAAGATGGGCGAGAAAGTCCAGCTTGGCGCGGGGCTGGATCAGTATAATCGGCTGACCGAAGAAACTCAGCAGCGGGCCCTCGAATGTCTGAGCCGGTTTGCCCAGCGCCTTCAGGGCATGCCCCGGGAAGCAGTCCAGATCGTCGGCACCAATGCCCTCCGGGTCGCCCGCAATGCTCACGATTTCATTGCCCGTGCCGAGGAGGTGCTGGGTTATCCGGTAGAGATCATCGCCGGGCGTGAGGAAGCGCGGTTAATCTATCTCGGTGTCTCCCATACCCTGTCGGACGATTCCGGTCGGCGGCTGGTGATTGATATTGGCGGCGGCAGCACGGAATTCATCATCGGACAGCGTTTCGAACCCCAGGAGCTGGAAAGTCTGCACATGGGGTGCGTCTCGTTCCGCAACCGCTACTTTCCCGATGGCAAGATTACCCGGCGCCAGATGGACAAGGCCATTACCCACGCCGAGCAGGAACTGCTGAATATCCGTCAGCACTATCGTTCAGTGGGGTGGCAGAGCGCGGTGGGCTCTTCCGGCTCGATCAAGGCGATTGCCAACGTGCTGGCAACCCTGAAGATTACCGACGGCTCCATTAACCGCGACGGCATGGAAGAGCTGCGCAAGCGCCTGGTGAGCATGGGCAAGGTGGAGAAACTGGCCGAACTGGGGGTAAGGGAAGATCGCCAGAGCATTTTCCCCGCCGGCTTTGCCATTCTGATGGCCGCGTTCCGTTCACTCGACATCCAGACCATGACCTTTGCCGACGGCGCCCTGCGTGAAGGCCTGCTGTACGACATTGTCGGACGCATCCAGCACGAGGACGTTCGTGAACGCACGATTGCGGCGCTGCAGGAGCGTTACCACGTAGACCAGGCTCACGGCGCAGCGGTCGAGAACACCGCGATTGCCGCTTGGGAACAGGTGGCGGGGCAATGGGGCCTGCGCACCGCCGCCGATGAAGACGTGCTGCGCTGGGCCTGCCGGCTGCACGAGATCGGCCTGACCATTTCCCACAGCCAGTACCACAAGCACGGCGCCTACCTGTTGCGTTATTCCGATTTACCCGGCTTCAGTCAGCCGTTCCAGAAGGATCTGGCCACTCTGGTCCGAGGCCATCGCCGGAAGTTCTCGTCGGCGGTTTTCGAGGGTATCGAGCCCGAGGACAAACCCCGCCTGACCTACCTTTGCGTGCTGGTGCGACTGGCGGTGCTGATCCAACACCCACGCAACCTGGAAGAACCCCCCGCCTTCACCCTTCACGGCCACGATAACCGCCTGGTAGTCGAGTTCCCCGAGGGCTGGCTGGACAACCGCCCGCTGACCCTCGCAGACCTGGAGAACGAACGGGACTATCTGGCACGCCAGGACTTTACCCTGGAGATCTCGGGCCGGTAACACTGGCCGGCCTCAGCCAGCCAGTTCCGCCTCCAGGCTCTCCACAGTTTCGCTCACCTCCAGCCACTCGGCTTCAATGCCTTCCAGCTCGCGCTTGAGCTCTGCCTGCTCCGCCAGCAGTCCCTTGAGCCGAACCTTTTGCTGGTCATCGTAAAGACCTGGGTCGGCAAGATTCTGCTCCACGGTGGCTAGCTGTTGCTGCAACTGTTCCATACGGGCCTCAAGCGTTCCCTGTTTTTTCCGCCACGGGCTGAGTTTCTGTCGCAGTTCGGCTTCCTGGCGCTTGCGGGCCTTGCGTTCATCCGCCGTCAGGGTCGCGGGTCCGGCGGTATTCACTGACTTTTCCTGACCCTCGGCCACTTCACGCCGGGGTGGCGATTCCTCATCTTTCCGACGTTCCGCCAACCAGCGTTCGTAATCCTCCAGGTCGCCCTCGTACTCGCCAACAGCGCCATCGCATACCAACCAGAACTCATCCACCGTGTTGCGCAGCAAGTGGCGGTCGTGGGATACCACCACGATGGCGCCCTCGAAGTTCTGGAGCGCCATGGTCAGGGCCTGTCGCATTTCCAGGTCCAGATGGTTCGTGGGCTCATCCAGCAACAGCAGATTGGGTTTCTGCCAAGCGATAACGGCAAGCGCTACCCGGGCCTTCTCACCGCCCGAAAACGAGCGAATGGGCGCAAGTGCTTCGTCGCCGTGAAAATCGAAGCCGCCCAGGAAGTCCCGGACTTTCTGCTCCGATGCGGTTGGCGCAAGACGCTGCAGGTGCAGGAACGGACTGGCGTCGAGATCCAGGGACTCCAGCTGATGCTGGGCGAAATAGCCGATGGCCAGGTGTTCGCCACAGGTGCGCTCACCACTGAGCAGGGTTCCGGTGCCGCGAAGGGCATCCATAAAGGTGGACTTACCGGCCCCGTTCGGCCCCAGCAAACCAACCCGGGTGCCGGGCAACAGGGTGACATTGATGTTCTTCAGAATGGGCACATCCCCATGGCCCGCGACCCCGTGGCGAATGGACAGCAATGGATTGGAGACCTTGTCCGCGACCGGGAACTCGAAACTGAAGGGTGAGTCCACGTGCGCGGGCGCAATCTTTTCCATCCGCTCCAGTGCCTTGACGCGGCTCTGGGCCTGCCGGGCTTTGGTGGCCTTGGCCTTGAAGCGATCAATAAAACGCTGGATCTCCGCAATTCTCGCTTGCTGACGCTCGAAACTGGCCTGCTGCTGGGCCAGGCGCTCGGAGCGCTGACGCTCGAAGGCTGAGTAATTTCCCGTATAAAGCACCAACTGCTTCTGATCAAAATGCACCAGATGCGTAGCCACACGGTCCATGAAGTCACGGTCGTGAGAAATAAACAGCAAGGTACCAGGATACTTTCTGAGCCAGTTCTCCAGCCACAGACAGGCATCCAGATCCAGGTGGTTGGTGGGCTCATCCAGCAACAGCAGATCGGAGGGACGCATCAGTGCCTGGGCCAGATTCAGTCGAATACGCCAGCCACCGGAAAATGCCGAAACCGGGCGCTCGGCATCGCTGTCGGCGAAGCCCAGGCCCCTGAGCAGAGTCTCGGCCCGACGCGGTGCGGACCAGGCTTCGTGAATATCCAGCTCCCCGTGCAGGCGGGCAATGGCATGGTCGTCACCACCCGCTTCCGCTTCGGCCAGCGCCCGCTCCATTCGCCGCAACTCGGTGTCGCCATCCAGCACAAAATCCCGGGCGGACCTGGACGAAGCCGCGACTTCCTGAGCCATATGGGCAATCCGGCAGCCACCGGGCAACCCCACGCTGCCTTGCTCGGGAGCAAGCTGCCCCAGCAAAAGCTGGAAAAGACTGGATTTGCCGGCACCGTTAGCACCAACAATGGCAACGCGCTGCCCCGGTTGCACGGTCAGGTTCACGTTTTCTAGCAACCAGACGCCGCCCCGTTGTAAACTGAGATCGGTTATCGTTAACATAGATTTAATCTATCCATGGATTACTGCCAGGGAAGCGCCAACATGACCGTTCAACAAGCGGAGCCGCTGGAACTTCCAGAACACATGGAACCAGACAATCCGTTATGGCGTTATGCCCTCGCCCAATGGCAGGATCCGCAGGTGGCTGAGGCCTGTCTTGAGCTGCAATCCGAGGGATGGAGCGTAAGTCGCATCCTCTGTGCCGGCTGGCTCGCCACGCAGGGTCAGTCGTTCTCTGGCGTTGAGGACGCTAAGGTAACAGAGTGGCGAAGCCGTGTAACCGGTTGCCTTCGCTCCGCCCGCAAGTCTGTTCCCCGAGCCAATGATCATGGCGTGGAGTTGCGGGATACTCTGGCGAGGGCAGAACTGCTGGCCGAACAGCTGGAGCTGGCTCTGGCCTGGCAAACGTTGAAAGAATCCGAAGCGGAGCGCGGAATCATGCAGGAATCAGGCACCATCATCGGGCAGAATCTTGTCGCTGCCGCGCCGTCCGACAACATACCCACGCGGGTAAAACCTCATCTTGAACTTCTGGCCAGCCGGCTTGCAGGCCAGACCACCAGAGGCGGCCCATCATGTTCATGAAATGGCTGATCCGGCTTTCGTTTCCGGCGCTCGGCCTTCTGCTGCTGCTGATTTTCTTCGGCCTCGGCGATCCCGACCAGGTCTCGGAACCGGTGAAAACCGAGCAGGCGACGACGATTCCCTCCTTTGAGGGGTTGCTGCCATCGCCGATTCCCACCGAAGGCCCGGATATCGTTTTCAAGTGGCAGGACACCGATGGCAACTGGCACTATGCCGATCAGCCCCCGGCCCAGGGCCCCTGGAATGCCCTGGCCATTGAGCGCCCAGACCCCGTGCCCCGGAAGCCGCAGACCATCAGCCCGGAAGATGACTGGCAGTCCCCCTACCAGGCCCCCTATTCGCTTAATGGCTCACCCGCCAGCGGCTCCTGACACGGGTTGGTCATTGCCGCGAAATGAGTCTCTGATTAACACATGTTCAGTGGCATCCTGCTGCTGAACCCGTTACCTTGTTGACTTTCAGAATCCAGGGCCAGAGAGCCCAGAAACACGTGGAAAGGATGAAATGATGAAGAAAACGCTTTTGGCTATCGCCGTTACCGGCCTGATTGCCGGTTGCTCAACTGCCCAGGAACCGGCAAACGATCCAGCCCTTGAAACCACGCCAGAGAAAGTCAGCTATGGCATGGGATTGGTGCTGGGTGAGCGCATGAGCAACGACTTGCCGGATCTCCAGATGGACCAGTTCCTTCAGGGCATCCAGCATGGCCATGCCGGTGATGAAGACAGCAAGCGACTGACCCGCGAGCAGATCCAGGAAGCGCTGATGGCCTACCAGCAGGAGCTCCAGCAAAAGCAGGAGCAGCAACTGGAAGAACTCGCGCAGAAGAACAAGGATGCCGGCGAGGCTTTCCTGGCCGAAAATGCCGAGCGTGAAGGCGTTGAGACCACAGAATCCGGTCTCCAATACGAAGTGATTGAAGAAGGTAACGGTGAGCGCCCAACCGCCGAGGATCAGGTGGAAGTCCACTACACCGGCGAACTGATCAACGGTGAGGTATTCGACAGCTCCCGTGAGCGCGGGCAAACCGTGACCTTTGGCCTGAACCAGGTGATTCCTGGCTGGACAGAAGGCCTGCAGCTGATGAGCGAAGGTGCTCGTTACAAGCTTTATATCCCGTCTGACCTGGCCTACGGCCCGGGCGGCAACCAGGCTATTGGCCCCAACGAGACCCTGGTATTTGATGTCGAGCTGATCGCCGTAAATCCGGGGCAGGACGACGCTGGTTCAGACGAATAAGCTCTGGCCAGCACTCCGGCAGGCAATAAAAAACCGGCGCCATTTCTGGGGCCGGTTTTTTTATTGCGGGTAATGCGGTTTCGGGTGGAGGCACTCAGGCCGACGCAACCTTACCCGCATGGGCGTTATGCAGATTCTCAATCAGGAAATCTTCCATCTCGAAGCGTGACTCCAGCACTTCTCCAAGCCGTGACAGCTCGTTGAACAATTCCTTGACGTCGACCTCGGACAGCTCCCGGCCATCCAGACGATCATTGAAGTTCAATGCCACTTCCGTGGTCTGCTCGATCCGGGGATAGAGCTTTGCTGCCAGTTCGAGACCGCCATCGTTGAACTCACGGGCCTCCTGAATCAGCTGTTCGTAGACTTCAAAGTGGCCGGCCGAAACATAATCCACCAGCACTTCGCACAGGCGGACGAATTTTTCGCGGAGGGCATCGGTCTGGGAAAAATCACTTTCTCCAGACAACTCGCAATACTGAACCAGAAGCTCCTGGCGCTCCTTCAGCCAGCGATCAATCAGCTCGCTGACACCACCCCAACGCTCCCTGGCATTCCGGCAATTTTCCAACATGACGCCTGTCTCCCCTCGGTCAATCCGCCCGTTCTCTGGATCTAGTCTTGATAATTATTATGTGGCATTCAAGTTACCCCATGGTCATGGTCAGCCGCAACTGTTTCAGCTCTGCAACCAGTCCCGGGGAGAATAGCGTCGCAGCATCACAAACAGCCCCAGTACAATCAGCAGGCTAAAAAAGACCGCGGTCCATCCGGGGATACTCAAACCGAGAAAACGCCAGACCACTTCGGCGCAATCACCCGTGCCTTTCAAAGCGGTTTGCAGCACTTCAAACCAGGGTAGTACCTCGAGCATGTAATCAACCGAGGGACCACAGGCAGGCACCTGGTCCGCCGGCAGACTCTGTAACCATAGCTGACGCCCCGCCACCGCGAGACCAGCGCCGGCGGCAACAATCAGTAACAGCCCGTAGACCCGGTTGCCGAACCCGCGGGGTCCGTGCAGAAACGCCAACAGACTCACCAGCCCTGCACCCATAAATCCGAAACGCTGCAACCAGCACAACGGGCATGGCTCCAGACCCATCACGTGCTCCATGTAAAAGGCCACCGCCAGCAACCCGGCGCACACCAGAAATACCAACCCGAATATCCATCTGCTTGTCAAAACGCTACCCCGGAATCATGATGTGGACTGCACAAGCTTCCATGGCCTGATATTCTCAGAGAAAAACCAGCGTGCCATGAAACACTGAACCAATCCTAACCCATGACTAACGCCAAGCCTATGACCATTCTCAGAAAACTGACGCCGGCCCTGTTACTGACCCTGTGCGCACTGATGCCACCCCTGCCCGCCATGGCAGAGGAAGCTGATGACGAAACCGAAGTGAAGGGGGTTACCGACTATATCGCCATGGAACCGGCGTTCGTCACTCATGTCGGCAAACCGGATGCGAAAGTGGCCTATCTCAAGGCCTCTGTAACCATCCGGGCCTCCCGCGAAACCACCCGGCCGGCGGTAGAAGCGCACATGCCGAGGTTACGGCACGAACTGGTGATGCTGTTTGGTGAGCAGACGGATCTTGACCAATTATCTTCCATGGACGGCCAGCAGGCGCTGCGGGAAGAAGCAACCAAACGGATAAACGGGGTGCTGGAGGAGCAGCAAACCGGAGAAACCATTACCGGAGTGCTGTTTACCGAGTTTGTAGTTCAGCGCTAGTTGCGGCGCTCACCGGGCGGTGGCAGGGGATCAGGCGATGCGTGAGAACAGATCGTCATCCTGTTGCGGGCGCTGTTTCCGGACCTGACCGGCATCGTCCCAACCGGCTTCCCAGGCGGCAATAATGACCTCACCGCGGTATGGGCAGCGGGTTTTGTCCATGCCCATCTCGCCAGCCATGTATCCCTGCCGGTAGGCCTTGTTCAACGCTTCTACATCCCAGCCGAGCTTGATATCCGTTGCCATGGGCCACCTCCTTACCTGATGTAATAGAAAGTAACAGCAGGTAACAGATCCAGCAAACCGGACAACCGGTTCTGTGCGTCACGTCCCTTTCCGGACGTGACGCAAGCGGCGTCAGGATTTCAGGTAGGCTTCCAGAAACTCCGGAAATGACTGGCTGTCCGCAGCTTCCTGCTCTTTCTGCTCGACCAGGGACTGCGCACTCATGGCACGGAAGTCCGCCAACACCTCGGGTGCCAGTGGCTCCGACTTCAGAGTTTGCTGGTGTTCACGGGATATCGCCTGCACCCAGTCGCGGTGGCCCAGGCCTGTCTGCCCCATGGCCTCAAGCACTCGAGCAGAAGGCACCGCCCAATCATTGCCCTCCAGCTTCGACCGTTGAGCCGTCAGAGCCGACCTGTAAGTATCGCTATCATTCCAGCCATCCAGCAGCTCTGCCAGGGGCTGCAAGCGCTCCAGCCATTCAACGGCGGCCTCGCCCACAGGCACTCGCTGCCCTCCCCGGCACAGACTGAGTGAATGCAAGCGACCGCTGGCGACCACGTCCTTGTAGTTGTCATCAAGCCGTTCGCACTCATCGTCTTCAATACGGGGAGAATCGGTAAGCAGGCAATCCAGCAGGAACAGATCGAGGAAGTCGATCTGCTCGCGGTTCACGCCCACCGGCGAGAACGGATCCAGGTCCAGACAACGCACCTCAATGTATTCCACACCCCGGGCATCCAGAGCCTGGATCGGCTTTTCTCCCCGCTCAGTGGTACGCTTGGGACGTACCGCGCTGTAGTACTCGTTTTCAATCTGAAGCACATTGGTATTGATCTGGACAAACTCGCCATTGCGCCGGGTGCCAATGGCTTCATAGGCTGGCCAGTTGGTGTGGATCGCGCGATCCAGTGTCCTGGTATAAGTGCTCAGCTCATTGAAGCAGATGTTCAGCGAGGCCTGGGCATTATTGTGGTAACCCAGATCCCCCATGCGCAAAGACGTGGCGTGCTGGCCGAACCAGGTGCGATCATCGAACCGGGCCAGGTCGTGCCGGACGCCGGCCACGAAACTGGCATCCAGTGCCGGCGAGGCGCCAAACAGCAGCATCAGCAACCAGCTGCGGCGGCGGAAATTCCGGATCAGCCAGAAGTACTGGTCTGATTTGAAATCCCTGAGGCTATCCTTGTTGCCCACCAGTTCCTGCCATTTGCGCCAGAAACTGTCCGGCAGGGAAAGATTGTAATGGGCGCCTGCAATACTCTGCATGATCCGGCCATAACGCACCGCCAGACCCTGACGATACACATGCTTGAGCCGGCCAGTGTTGGAGCTGCCGTACTCGGCAATGGGAATGCTGGCATCGCCGTCAATCTCGCAGGGCATGCTCGCGGCCCAGAACACTTCGTTATCCAGGTTCTGCTGGACGAACCGATGTATATCCCGCAACGAGGCCAGCATAGCTTCAGTATTGTCGAAGACCGGCGTGATCAGTTCCAGCAGGGCTTCCGAGTAGTCGGTCGTGATACGGGGGTGGGTCAGTGCGGAGCCCAGGGCTTCCGGATGTGGTGTCTGGGCAATGAAGCCATTGGCATCGACGCGCAGGCCTTCCTTTTCGACCCCTTTGAGGAAACCGTCCCAGTCACTGGCGGCAAACTGTTGGAACAGGGAGTGGCGGGATTGTGCCATGTTGAGCTCCTGTTGCAGCCGTTACGCCCTTGTGAGACGTAACGGCTGTGAATCAGTGGAAGGGGTTAACGGCCGTTCTTACGGGCAGAGGCCATAGCCTGGGCCAGAGCGCCAGCCATGGCACCTTGAGGTGCGCCCTGGCCGGCCTGAGGTTTGCGCCCTGCACTGCGGCCAGAGTTCCGGTCTGCGCCCCGGGCTGGCTTGTTGTCCGCCCCCGGCTGGTCATCCATACGCATGGACAGGCCAATCCGCTTACGGGGAATGTCCACTTCCATCACTTTGACCTTGACGATGTCACCGGCCTTGACCACTTCTCTCGGATCTTTCACGAAAGTATGGGACAAGGCCGAGATGTGCACCAGGCCATCCTGGTGAACGCCGATATCCACAAAGGCACCGAAGTTGGTGACGTTGGTTACCGAGCCCTCCAGCACCATACCGGGTTTGAGGTCGTTGAGGGTTTCCACCCCTTCCTCGAAATGGGCAAAGCGGAATTCCGGTCGCGGGTCCCGGCCCGGTTTTTCCAGCTCGGAGATAATGTCCTTGATGGTCGGCAGGCCGAACTGCTCGGTTACGTAGTCCTGTGGGTTAAGACTGCGCAGGAACGCGGAATCGCCAAGGATATCCTCCACCCTCTTGCCATTTCGCTCGGCAATGGCCTCAACCACACCGTAGGCTTCCGGATGCACGGATGACCGGTCCAGAGGGTTTTCGCCCCCGGCGATACGCAGGAAGCCCGCAGCCTGTTCAAAGGTGCGATCACCCAATCGAGACACCTTCAGCAGCTGTTTGCGACTGGTGAACTTGCCGTTCTGGTTCCGGAAATCCACGATGTTCTGGGCAATGCTCGGATTCAGGCCAGACACCCGGGTGAGCAGCGGTACCGACGCGGTATTCAGATCCACGCCCACGCCGTTTACACAGTCCTCAACGACCGCATCCAGGCTACGGGACAGCTGTACCTGGGACACATCGTGCTGGTACTGCCCCACGCCGATAGACTTGGGCTCGATTTTCACCAGCTCGGCCAGCGGATCCTGCAAACGGCGGGCAATGGACACCGCACCACGAATGGTGACATCCAGATCCGGCAGTTCGCGGGAGGCAAATTCCGAGGCGGAATAGATTGATGCCCCGGACTCATTCACCACAATGCGGGCCAGCTTCAGTTCGGGGTAACGTTTGCAGAGGTCGCCCACCAGTTTCTCGGTTTCCCGGGAGGCGGTACCGTTGCCGATAGCCACCAGTTCAATTTTGTACTTCTGACACCAGGCTGCCATCTGGGCAATGGACTGATCCCATTTGTTCTGGGGCGCATGGGGAAAAATGGCGCCGTGATCCACTACCTGGCCGGTGCCGTCGATTACCGCCACCTTGACCCCGGTACGCAGGCCGGGATCGAGCCCCAGCGTTGGCCGCGGACCTGCCGGAGCGAGCAGGAGCAGATCTTTCAGGTTGGCAGCAAAAACGTTGATGGCTTCGGTTTCAGCCGCTTCACGCACCTGGGCGATCAGATCGGTTTCAATCTGTGTCGACAACTTCACGCGCCAGGTCCAGCGCACCACATCCGACAACCATTTGTCGGCGGCCCGGCCGTTATCCCGGATGCGCCAGTGGGCGGCAATTCGCTGCTCGGCGGGATGGGGCTGACGGCGATCCTCCTCAGCATCGCCCATAACAATCGAATAGGCCAGAATGCCCTCATTGCGGCCCCGAAGAATGGCCAGCGCCCGGTGCGACGGAATCTTTCTCAGCGGTTCAACGTGGTCGAAGTAATCCCGGAACTTGGCGCCTTCGTTTTCCTTGCCTTCCACCACAGTGACTTTCAGCTGGCCTTCCTGCCAGACGAAATCGCGCAGGGCGCCAAGCAGCTCGGCATCTTCGGCAAAACGCTCCATCAGAATGTAGCGGGCACCGTCCAGAGCGGCTTTGACATCCTCAACGCCGGCTTCCGGATTGAGGTAACCGGCAGCGACGGTTTCCGGATCCTGGGTGGGATCGTCGTAGAGGGTATCGGCCAGCGGCTCCAAGCCTGCTTCCCGGGCAATCTGCGCCTTGGTGCGGCGCTTGGGTTTGTAGGGCAGGTAAAGGTCTTCCAGGCGGTTCTTGGTGTCGGCAGCTTCGATGGAGGCCCGCAGCTCGTCGGTCAGCTTGCCCTGTTCCTCAATGCTGTTGAGGATGGTGCCCCGGCGGTCTTCCAGCTCACGCAGATAGCGCAACCGCTCTTCCAGGGTCCGCAGCTGGCTGTCGTCCAGGGAACCCGTCACTTCTTTTCGGTAGCGGGCAATAAAGGGAACGGTAGCACCTTCATCAAGAAGGGTAACGGTGGCATTAACCTGTTGTTCACGTACGCCGAGCTCTTCGGCAATGCGCCGGGAAATACTGTTCATGCTGCCTCGATCTGATATCGCATTCGGAATTAATGCGCAAAGGTACAGCGGCTTACTTCTGCAGGCAAGCGGACTGGTTCTGGCGGTTCAGGAATTGCACAAGATCGTTCCAGGGCATCGGGCGGGCGTAATAGTAGCCCTGGATTTCATCGCAGTGTTGCTGGCGCAGGAATTCCAGCTGGCCTTCGGTTTCCACCCCTTCAGCCACCACGCTGATCTGCAGGCTGTGGGCGAGACTGATAATAGCCCGGATGATGTGCTCGGCATCGGCAGACTGCCCCAGTTCCTGGACAAAGGACTTGTCGATCTTCACCAGCGAGATAGGCAGGTGTTGAAGATTACTCAGGGAGGAGAAACCGGTGCCAAAATCGTCCAGCGCAAAACTGATACCCAGCTGGTTGAGTTCCCGCAGGCAACGCTGGGCGTATTCCGGATCGTGCATCATGGCACTTTCGGTCAGCTCCAGTTCCAGCAGGCTGGTATCGACGTTGGCATTGAAGATGATACGGAAGATGGTTTCGGTCATCTTGCGATCATGGAACTGACGGAACGACAGGTTGACCGCAAACACCAGCCCGGGGAAGCCCAGCTCGGTAGACTCCTGCAGCCGCTTGCAGGCCTGTTCGATAACCCAGTAGCCGATGGGCACAATCAGGCCACTGCGCTCGGCCACCGGGATAAACTCGTCGGGGCCCACCAGGCCGCGCTCCGGGTGATTCCAGCGCAACAGGCACTCCACCCCTCGCACCTCTTCCGTCGCCAGGTCAATCCGGGGCTGATAATACAGCTCCAGTTCCTTACCCCTCAGGGCATTGCGAAGATCGGCCTCTAGCCGGAGCTGATAGCCCGCGGAAATGTGCAGCTGCCGGTCGTAAAACCGGTAACTGGTGCCCGGATCGCGTTTGGCCTCGAACATCGCCCGGTTGGCCCGGCGGAGCAGCTCTTCCGGACTGTCACCGGCCTCCGGATAGGTGGCCACGCCCAGGCTGGCACTGACCACCACATTCTGGCCATCCACCGTCACCGGTTCATCCAGTGCCGTGACCACCTTGCGAATGATCTGGGTGATGTCCAGCGAGTCTTCCACCTTCTCGACAATGATGGCCAGCTCGTCACCGCCGATGCGCATCAACGAATCTACCCGTCGCAGCTTTTGTCTCAGCCGCTCGGCCAGCCGCAGCATTAAATGATCGCTTTTCTGGTAACCAAAGGATTCGTTGATGTTACGGAAATCATCGATATTCAGGTGCAACAGGGCCAGGCGATGATTCGCCCGCTCCGCCCTCAATAACGCCTGCTGCAGCCGGTCAAAGAACAGGTCCCGGTTGATAAACCCGGTAGCCACTTCGCGGCCGAGCTGGCCATTTGCCGATTGCGTAAGCTGGGAGCGATACCACAGGCATTTGATGGAGCGACGGAAATTCCACGGGTCCAGGTCGCGGCGGCTCAGATAATCCGCCGCACCATTTCCCACCAGATCCCTGGCTTTTTCCCGGCAGGGTTCGGCACTCATGGCCAGAATGGGTTTGTCTTCGCTGGATACCGACAGATATTGCAGAAACGACGCTTCCGAGCCGCCATGGAACACGCAGTCCCAGACGATCACATCGAAGCTGGCGTTGGAAATAAGATCATCACAGTCCACCAGATCCGGGCACCAGGTGGCGTCACTGCAGATTTCGGAATCATCCGCGAGCATGGCGCTGAACCAGAGATAGTCGGCGTATTCCGGTGTCAGCACCAGAAGGCGCAAACAATCAGGCCTGGTGTCGGTGGGCAGTGTCATCTGGCGAGATCCATATATCGGTACAGAACAGCGTAGTCCATTACATAAAGAATAGCTGATAGATCGGCAAGGTACAGCATGCCGGCCTGGTGTAGAATAGCCAGACGCTAAAAACCCATGCCCCGTTCCCCTTTGGCACCAACACTGTGAACAAGCTCAATCCCAGACAACATGAAGCGGTACGCTACGCCGACGGCCCCCTGCTGGTGCTGGCCGGTGCCGGCAGCGGCAAAACCAGCGTGATTACCCGCAAGATTGCCTATCTGATTGAGGAACTGGGCATCCCGGGGCGACACATTGCCGCCGTCACCTTTACCAACAAAGCCGCCCGGGAGATGAAAGAGCGTGTGGGCCGCATTGTCGACCGGGGCAAAACCCGGGGCCTGATCGTATCAACATTTCACAATCTTGGCCTGAACATGATCCGGGAGGAGCACACCCACCTGGGCTACCACCCAGGCTTCTCCATTTTCGACGCCGAAGATGCCAAGGCGCTGCTGCAGGATCTGATGATGCGCGAAGCCAGCGCCGAGGCCGGCGACGAGCTGAACGATGTGCAGATGACCATCTCGTCCTGGAAAAACGCCATGCGCAGCCCTGCGGAGGCCTACAGCAAAGCGGCAGACGAGCGTGAGCAGCGCATTGCCATCGTTTACAAGCACTACAACGAATACCTGAAAGCCTACAACGCGGTGGATTTCGACGACCTGATTCTGCTGCCGGTGCAGCTGTTCCGGGACAACCCGGAAGTGCTTGCCAAGTGGCGCCGGAAAATCCGCTACATGCTGGTGGATGAGTACCAGGACACCAACGTGTGCCAGTACGAGCTCGTAAAACAGCTGGTGGCCGAGCGGGCGGCGTTTACCGTGGTGGGCGATGACGACCAGTCCATCTACGCCTGGCGCGGCGCCCGGCCGGAGAACCTGGCGCAGCTGAAAGATGACTTCCCGAGCCTGAAGATCGTCAAACTGGAGCAGAACTACCGCTCCACCAGCCGGATCCTGCGCTGCGCCAACACGGTGATCGCCAACAACCCCCACGTGTTCGAGAAGGCGCTGTGGAGTGACCACACCATCGGCGAGGAAATCCGCATCATCCGCTGCCGCAACGAAGATGCCGAAACCGAGCGGGTGGCCACCGAGATCCTCGATCAGAAGCTGAAAAACGGCCTCGACTTCAGGGATTTCGCAGTCCTTTACCGGGGCAACCATCAGGCACGGCTGCTGGAAATGAAACTGCAGGCCTACCAGATTCCCTACCGCATCTCCGGCGGCCAGTCGTTTTTCTCCAAGAACGAGATCAAGGATGCGATGTCGTACCTGCGGCTGATGATCAACCCGGACGACGATGCGGCCTTCCTGCGGGTGGTGAACGTGCCGCGCCGGGAGATTGGCCCGCGCACCCTGGAACAGTTAAGTCACTATGCCCGGTCACGCAATGTCAGCCTGTTCAAGGCCCTGGGGGATATGGGGGCGGAAACCCACGTCACCGAGAAGGGGCTGGACCGGCTAAGACGGTTCGCCCACTGGGTCGACAAAACCTGCGAGCGCCTGTTCTCGGAAGACCCGATCCCGGTCATCAAACAGTTGTTCACTGACATCGAGTACGAAGAGTGGCTGCACCAGCATTCCGGTAGCCCGAAACAGGCCGAACGCCGGATGGAGAACATCTGGTACCTGGTGGAGTCGATCCAGCGCATGCTGGACGACGGCAAGGGCACGGCCGATGAAATCGGCATTGAGGACGCCATCGCCAAGCTGGTACTGCGGGACATGATGGAGCAGCGGGAAGAGGAAGACGACAGCGACAAGGTTCAGTTGCTGACCCTGCACGCTTCCAAGGGGCTGGAGTTTCCCCATGTGTTCATTATGGGCCTGGAGGAGGAGATTCTGCCGCACCGCAGCAGCATCGAGGAAGGCAACATTGAGGAAGAGCGCCGCCTGATGTACGTGGGCATTACCCGGGCCAGGGAAACCCTGGCGCTGACTTACGCGGCCTCCCGAAAACAGTACGGGGAAAAACTGGAGACCATTCCCAGCCGCTTTCTGGATGAGTTGCCGGAAGAGGATGTGAAATGGGAGGGACTGGGCGACCAGGACAAAGAAGCGAACCAGAAAAAGGGCAAGGCGACTCTCAGCGCCCTGATTGGCGATCTGGGCCTGTAGAAACAACAAACCCCGCTCGGGGCGGGGTTTGTCCGGTCGTTACAGATTGCTTACTTGCTCTGCTCAACCATATGCTCAACGGCAGCGGTGATTTCCTCATCCGGGCAGTTGGCACAGCCACCTTTGGCCGGCATGGCGTTGAAGCCATTGATGGCGTGATCAATCAGGGTATCGATACCTTTCTCAATGCGCGGAGCCCAGGCAGCGGTATCACCGATCTTGGGAGCGCCGGCTGCGCCGGTGGTATGACACGCCATGCACACGGCGTCGTAGACTTCACTGCCAGAACGCGGGCCGGAGCTGGCTGTCTCAGCAGGTGCAGCAGCCTCGCCACACTCTTCACCCTGCAGACACACTTCGCCCACCGGCTTGATGCGCTCGCGGATTTCGTCTTCAACACTTGCCACTGCGGCGCCGGCGGCCAGGCCAAAACCAAGCAGAACAACAGCCAGGACTCTCTTCATCTTCACAATGCACCTCGCATTTGAGCGTTATAATCTTTCGGTCGCCGCATTATAGCGATTGAGCCCCCGCAAAAAAACCAGAGAGCAAAATCAGAATTTGATTTCAACCATTTTAATGACAGTTTCGTAGGTTGTAGCTCCTTTGCCATGGATTCCGGTTACCATAGCGTTCATTCACTCAAACCCAGAGTCGCCGCATGAACCAACAGCAACAGACGACCCCGGACAAGCGCCGAAAAACCTTACTGATCCTGGAGTTTTCCAGCCTGGCGGTACTGCTGATCTCGATGGCCTGGTTCAGCAACCAGTCAAGCGATGGCACCCCGCTTTCTGCCGGCTGGCTGCTGATTCCGGCGTTTGCCAGCCTGGGCGTTTTTCTGAGTTTTATCGGGTTGATGTATCTACGCTGGGTCGCCTCGGCGAACGACCAGCGCCGCCCCCGCCATCGCGCGATCTTCGCCCTGCTGACCCTCACCCTGCTTGGGGTCTGGATTTACGGCATTGCCAACACCTGGATAAGCCTGAGTACCGCCCAATAAGGAGCCCCCATGACCCCCAGCCTCAAGCTGCTACCCCTGATTCTGTTGGGCACGGCCAATCTGGTTGTTGCCCAGGATCGGCCAGAGGAACCCGATGTTAACTGCGCGCTGATCAAGGAAGGTGTGCAACGGCTGGCCTGCTATGACGCCAAGTACAACCCTCAGGCCGAGCGTGACCAGGCCAGCGAGGAACAGCTGGAAGAAGCCGAGGCGGATGCAGAGGAACTGGTGGCCGACAAGAAAACCCGGGAGAAGATCGTGGGTAATGCCCTGGAAGACGATCCTGATGACGGGGTGATGGCCGCGCTGGTGGACAACTATCTTTCTGCCGAGCGGGCGATCTTCTCGTTTACCGGCAGTTTCGTGACTCATCAGCCCAATTACATTCTGCCGATCACCTGGGTGGACGACCCCAATGCCTTGCCCGCAAGCCCGCGACTGGGAGCTATCGATTATGACTACAACCTGGAAAACGAGGAAGCCAAGTACCAGATCAGCTTCAAGGTTCCGTTGCTGACGGGCATTTTCGACGACCGCACAACCTTCTGGTTTGGCTACACCCAGAAATCCTTCTGGCAGGTCTACAACCAGGATGAATCGGCGCCTTTCCGGGAGACCAACTATGAGCCGGAGCTGTTTTTCAGGCACGCCCTGAACTGGGATCTCGGTCCCGGTACGCTCAGTGCGGTGTCGGTGGGCTTTAATCACCAGTCAAACGGACAGCCTGACCCCCGGTCCCGGAGCTGGAACCGGATTATGGGTTCCGTTGCCTATAGTGTGGATCGCTGGCTGTTTATGGTTCAGCCCTGGTATCGCTTGCCGGAAAACAGCAGCAGCGACGACAACGAAGACATAGAGAGCTATCTGGGCCACGCCAGTTATCACGCGGTTTACAAGCTGACGGAAGATCGGACGTTTTCTTTGAAGCTGCTGAATAATCTGAGGTCGGATAACCGGACGTCGGTGGAGTTCGGGTACAGTTTTCCCATGGGGGATACGCTGAAGGGGTTCTTCCAGTATTACAACGGGTATGGGGAGAGCCTGATTGACTATAACGAGCGGATTGAGCGGGTCGGGTTTGGCATTATGCTGAATGACTGGCTTTAATAATATCGTCCAACACGCTCTAACTTTGGTGCAAGGCCAAGTGGGGTGGAGGGCCTCCGTAAACACGCTCCTGCGGCACATCCATGTGACGCTTGAGCTCCGCCATCCCTGGCNNTGGCATTATGCTGAATGACTGGCTCTAGGCGCTGGTGCAAGACCAGGATGGCGGTACCCCCTTCTGAAACACGCTCCTTCGGCCCCCTGCGGGGTCCGGCCCACAATCATAGATTGTGGTCGTTCGGCTGTCGCATGAAGCTTTGCTTCATAGACGCTCGGCCAAACCCATGTGACGCTTGAGCTCCGCCA
>NZ_DIHV01000014.1:4274-4500 GCF_002420325.1 Marinobacter sp. UBA5687 | reverse complement strand
CGCTTGAGCTCCGCCATCCCTGGCTCCGCACAGTTCCATAAGGGGGTACCGCCACCCTGGCCCCACAAACTTCAGGGGCCTTCTAACACTGCCAGCCTTTTAAACGTTCAGCCTTTTCATTTCTTCCAGCAGTTCTTCAGTTTTCGCTTCCATCAACGCTTTATCTCCACGGGCCTCAACATTCAGGCGAACCACCGGTTCAGTGTTGGACATGCGCAGGTTGAAG
>NZ_DIHV01000014.1:0-4171 GCF_002420325.1 Marinobacter sp. UBA5687 | reverse complement strand
CGCTTGAGCTCCGCCATCCCTGGCTCCGCACAGTTTCCGGAGGCCCTCCACCCCACTTGTCCCCAAACTCAGTTCGGGGTTTCAGGGGTTAGGCGTTCAAACGCTCCATTTCCGCCAGCAGTTCTTCGGTTTTCGCTTCCATCAACGCTTTATCTCCGCGTGCTTCCACGTTTAAACGAACTACCGGTTCGGTGTTGGACATGCGCAGGTTGAAGCGCCAGTTGTCGAATTCCACGCTCAGGCCGTCGACATGGCTGACGGATTTCGCGCCCACGCCGTACTTGGCTTCGATGGCGGCGATGACTTTCGGGGGGTCGCTGATGGTGCGGTTGATTTCACCGCTGGCCGGGTAGGCTTCGATTCGGGCGTCGATCAGGGATGACAGGGTCTGGCCGCTCTGGCACAGGCGCTCGGCCACGAGCAGCCAGGGGATCATGCCGCTGTCGCAGTAGGCGAAGTCGCGGAAGTAGTGGTGGGCACTCATTTCGCCCCCATAGACGGCGTCTTCGTCGCGCATTCTCTGTTTGATGAAGGCGTGGCCAGTCTTGCTTTCGATGGCTTCGCCGCCAGCGGCTTCGACCAGATCCAGGGTGTTCCAGGTCAGGCGGGGATCGTGAATGACTTTGCCGCCACCGGTCTTGCGCAGGAACTGGTCCGCCAGCAGGCCGACGATGTAGTAGCCTTCGATGAAGCGGCCGGTTTCGTCGAAGAAGAAGCAGCGGTCGTAGTCGCCGTCCCAGGCAATGCCCATGGCGGCGCCATTCTGGAGTACGGCATCGGCAGTCGCGGAGCGGTTTTCCGGCAGGATCGGGTTGGGCACACCATTCGGGAAGTGACCATCGGCTTCGTGATGAACCTTGATGAAGTCGAACGGCAGATGCTGTTCCAGTTCGTCGATCACCAGGCCAGCACCACCGTTGCCGGCATTACAGACGATGGTCATGGGTTTCAGTGAGCCAGCATCAATATAGCCCAGCAGATGGTCGACGTACGCGCTCATTACTTCCAGGGTTTCGTATTTGCCCTGCTCTGCGGCGTCAAAGAACGGTTCCAGCACCCGGTCCCGGATGTCGTTCAGGCCGTTGTCCGAACTGATCGGCCGGGATTCCGGGCCCACCATTTTCATGCCGTTGTGGTCTTTGGGGTTGTGGCTGGCGGTGACCATGATGCCGCCGTCCATCTGGTAGTGACTGGTGGCAAAGTACACCTGTTCGGTGCCGCACAGGCCAATATCAAACACATCGGCGCCGGCCGCCATCAGGCCGGAGCTCAACGCGTCGGCGATTTCGGGGCTGGACAGCCGGATGTCGTAACCGACGATGACTTTTTTGGCGCCGGTGATTTCAACGTAGGCACGGCCGATTTTCTCAGCCAGGATTGGGTTTAGCTGGTCAGGTACTCGGCCACGCAGGTCGTAGGCTTTGAAGCAGGACAGGTCCATTTCAGTCTCCGGAGTGGTTTATTAACCGCGTTGGGCCAGCATATCTGGCCAATCTGGGCGACCATTCTACCTGTTTCGACAGACAATCGGGGAAGCACCCGGAAAAAGGCAGGGGGAACAGAGTGGAGAGAAAGCGCCACCGGCCCGCAGAATGAGCCGGTGTCCGGAACGCCGGGGAGTTTACTCAGCAGCTGCCGACTGCAGCTGGATATAGTTCTGGATGCCCATCTGGGAAATCATTTCGAGCTGGGTTTCGAGCCAGTCGATGTGCTCTTCCTCGCTGTCGAGGATGCTCCGGAACAGTTCACGGCTGGCAAAGTCCTGAACCTGCTCGCAGTAGATGATGGCTTCTTTCAGGTCTGTGTGCGCGGTGTGCTCAAGCTTGAGATCGCACTCGATCATTTCCTGAACATTCTCGCCAATCAGCAATTTGTTCAGATCCTGCAGATTTGGCAGGCCCTCAAGGAAGAGAATTCGCTCGATCAGCTGATCGGCGTGTTTCATTTCATCGATGGATTCTTCGTATTCTTTCGCCGCGAGCTTGGTGATACCCCAGTCTTTGTACATTCTCGAATGCAGGAAGTACTGGTTGATGGCCGTCAGCTCGTTGGCGAGGACCTTGTTCAGATGCTGGATGACTTTTTTGTCGCCTTTCATAACCGGATTCCTTGTGTCGCGAAAGCGTTAATTCACAAGGATAGTCGGTTTAACGGCAATAAAAAATCACGGATGGGAAAGAGGTGCAATTGCAATATGTGGACAGGCCCGCCCGCTCAGGCGGGTTGCGCCAGCATATTGGCGAGCGCCATATAATCCGGTGACCGGGACTCTTTCAGAATTTCCCGGGCAGTGCAGGCGCAACGACCGCACTGGCGACCGACGCCAAGTTCCTTGCCGAGCTGGCGCATGGAACTGACACCGCTTTCAGCGGCTTCGCGGATTTCTCTGTCTGTTACCCCGTAACACAGGCAAACGTACATAGGGCGCTCTCACTAACAGCACTAAAGTTAGTGATAATTATTGTTATTAACAAACAGGATTGCAACCCTTTTACAATCGGTTTTTGTAGTAAAAAGTGACTATTCGCATTCTCGAGTTAAGTTCCGGGCCCCGGACGCTGTGACCACCACATTATCTTCAATCCGGATTCCACCGCAGCTCTTCAGTTCATCAATCAGCGCCCGGTTCAGATACTGGGCTTCAGGCCCGTTCAGCAAAGGCTCCAACAACGATGGAATAAAATAGAGCCCCGGCTCGATGGTGACCACCATGCTGGCCTCCAGGGTACGGGTCAGTCGCAGGAACGGCGCATCTTCCGGGGACGGCGTCGGTTTGCCGGCGACATCGTGCACCTGAATGCCCAGAAAATGCCCGATACCATGGGGAAAAAACGCCCGGGTAATGCCCTGCTCCACCACGGCTTCATCCGGCAAACCGGATACCAGCCCCGAAGCTGATAGCAGGGCCGCAATGCCCAGGTGAGCCTTGCGGTGAATGTCCACGTAGTCCACGCCGGGCGACACCATCTCGCACAGCCGCAGCTGCAGCTTCTCCAGCCCGTGAACCAGCGCGGTGAATCTCGGCTCATCCGGCCCGGCGGTGGTGCGGGTTATATCCGAACAGTAGCCACGGTAGCGCACCCCGGCATCAATCAGCAGACTGCGGGGCCGGCGGGGAGGCTTCAGGTCGTAGTACTGGTAGTGCAGTGTGCCTGCATGTTCGTTCAATCCGATGATGCTGTGATAAGGCGCCTCCACTTCCCGCTGGCCGGTGGCCTGCTGGTAGGCGAGACTGATACCGAATTCGCTGTCGCCGGCCAGAAACGCCTCTCTGGCCGCCCTGTGACCAGCCAGGGCGATCCGGTTAGCGTGTGCCAGGCATTCAATTTCGTAAGGAGTTTTGTGCACGCGGGTTTCTTCCACGGCTGCCACCAGTACCGCCGGGTTATGATCTCCCGGCACGCCTTCCAGCACCAGCGGATCACCGATTATCGCCAGCCTCCCCGGGCTATCTAGCTCCGGGGCGCCAGCCTGCTGCCGGATGCGAACGTCTACAACCTTCAGCCAGGGCTCTTCAGCCATCACCGGGTTGGCGTGCCAGAAGTCCACCGGCTGGTATAGCCAGAGCACCGGTTTCTGGCCGGGCCGAACCAACAGCCAGCTGTGCTCCTGTCCGGCCAGGCCGGTCCAGTGCAGAAACGGGCCGAAGCCCTGAAATACATAGGCCTGATCATCCCGATACCGGTAGGGCGCCGCGCCCGAGGCAATCAGCAGGCTGTCATAACCGTGATCAGCCATGGCCCGTTCGTACCGGTTCTGCAGCTCACGGATGTGGGCAGGCTGCAGGTCGAGGATGTCGTGATTTGGCATATCAGGTTTCCAGTTGTTTCCAGAGATTCAGTATGTCGTCTGAGCGGGCGTCACTCAGGCGGATCAAACGTATTTCCAGCGGTACGTCCCAGCGCTCATCACCAGCCCGTACCAGGCGACCGAACTGTTCGCTTTTTTCCGTCATCCGCTTGGGCAGCCAGCCCATGCCGAAGCCCTGTTTGACCAGGGCCTTGATGCTCGCGGACTGGGTATTCTCGTTCAGTGGCAAAAGATTCGCCGGCAGCTTGCCGCGTTGCAGATGCCCGTCGATAGCCGACTGCAAAAAACCACGGCTGTGGTAGGCAATCAGAGGCACAGGCTGTTCATCGGTGCCCGGCAACCGGTAACGGGGCTCGCCCTG
>NZ_DIHV01000120.1:3881-18516 GCF_002420325.1 Marinobacter sp. UBA5687 | reverse complement strand
CGTTTTGTTGCGTTTCTCCCGGGCCGCCAGACTGGTTGCGTAAATGCCCCGGACATCCCTGGCAAATTGCTCAATGGAATAATCCGCGGCAAACGCCCGGGCTTTTTCAGACAGCTCGGTGCGCAGGTCGTCGTTCTCCAGCAGCTGTCGGGCCTTCTCAATCCAGCGGGCCTGGTTTTCCGGAGTCTTGTAGCCGTTCAGGCCGTCCCGAACCACGTCTTCAATGCCACTGGAGCGAACCGCTACCACCGGCAGCCCGGCAGACATGGCTTCCAGAATCACCATGCCCTGGGTCTCGGATTTGGAGGCGAACAGGAAAGCATCGCCAAGGTTATACCAGAGCGCCATCTCCTCCGGCTGAACCGCGCCCACCAGGGTAAAGTGAGAGCCCAGCTCCAGGCTGTCAATTTTCTTCTGTAGCCGGTCCCTCTGGTGGCCATCGCCAATCATCAGAAACCGGAATGGCACGTCGCTTTCCTGCCGCAGCCGGTCGATGGCTTCGATTATGAAGTCGATGTTCTTCTCGTTGGAAAGCCGGGCCACGCTGATAAAGACCTTCTCGTTGCTCAGCCTCAGTTTTTTCCGGAGTGCCTCCACATCTGCGGGCTTCACAGCCTGGAAACGCTCGTACTCGATACCGGTGGGTTGTACGAATGTGGGTGTGGTCACCCCGATCATCCGCAGGTATTCCTCGGTGGAGTAAGTCGGTACGATCACGCCATCGCAGCGGTTGGCAAAGCGTTTGATCAGAGCGTGGGAAATCAGGTTCCGGAACAGCATCCCGGGCAGGGGCACAAAGTGAGCGTAGTGCTCCAGCCGCGTGTGATAGGTATAGATGGCCGGAATCCGCAGCTGACGGGCCATAAACAGCCCCAGACTACCCAGCCAGAACGGATGATGCAGGTGAATCACATCCGGCCGGAAGGCCCGTACCTGCTTGCGGATACGGGCCAGGAAAATATTGGCCAGACGGAATTCCCGTTTCTCGCCCATGGCCAGCAGTGATGGTACCCGCACTACCGCATCTTCATGGCTGGGCTGGTCGCGATACCGGGGCGCGACAATCTGGGTGCTATCCCCTAGATGTTCCAGCCCCCGGCGCAGCCGTTCAATGGAAATCGGAACCCCGCCAATGAAAGGCAGATAGTTGTTGGTGAACATGGTGACCCGCAACGGCTTTTCCAGCCACGGAGTGGGGTCCAGATCGTAATCCGGGTAATAGTCCTTGCCGATGAAGATGATCTGGTAAAGCTTGATGGTGAGCGCCAGAAACACCGAGACGATCAGGATGAAGTTCAGATAGCCGGTGTAGAACAGGGAATACACGAAGAACCACAAGCTCTCCAGCCGCTTCCAGACCGGATGCTGGCCCACTTCCAGACGCTCCAACTGGTAGCTGACGTCGCCGTCTGGAGAGACCCGTACGTCCACGTAGTGGTAGAAGCTATCCTCCGTATTCAGCACCAGCCCGCCAGCACCCCCGGTGGTGATGTAGGGCGTGCCACCTACCACCTGCTCGTCAAAGAGCGACAGGTTGGCCGAAAACACCAGGTCGATGCCTTGCTCCCGAATCAGCTGCATCAGCTCCTCCCGGAAGGCGGGAGGTTGCAGGTAGTCGTCTTCATCGTCGAACAGGGCTGGGGTTTCCGGTTGCAGAAGCGGGTGGCCAATAAACAGGATATGGGCGTTGCTGGTGTCGTGGGCCAGCAGGTCCCGGAGCCAGCGCATCTGCCAGCGCCAGGGTGTTTTGCCGGTACTGTCCAGGAAGATCAGGCGGGTGTTGCCGGCCCGGACGCTGTAGAAATGGGGCCCGAAATGATCATAAAACCGGAAACTGCCAAAATCCTCGTATTCGTGCGGGCCGAAGGTGAGCAGATAGGGAATGTCCAGGTGGCTCAAGGTGCCATACAGTGCCCGGTATTTATCCTCGCCACCGCCGCTCACGGCATTGCCGGACGACACCAGAAAGTCCACACCGGCCTGATTCAGGGTCGGGATAAACCGGCGCTCGAAGATGCCCACGGAATTGTTGATGTTGCCCACCACCGCAAAACGGATACCGGAGCCCGGCGGGGTGCGTTGGTGGATGCGTTCAACCTGCTCGCTGTGCAGGGCCTCAAAGTCCTGTTTGAAGAAATTCAGGTACACCTTGTAGCCCACCAGCGCCACCACAATGGCCAGGCACAGATAGAACAGCAGTTTAAGCGGGTTACGACGGATCATTCCGGCCTCCGGTGGCTTTTGATCAGTTCCCTCTGCATCACCAGCAAACCGATGAGCATGCCCAGGTAGATAGTGAGAAAACGCCAGGCAATAGTGACCAGCACCAGGTGATTGCCCGACAGGATATCTCGGAAGAAACTGCCGAACACGCCTTCCGATATGCCAGAGGCCCCGGGGGTGGGGGAGAAATACATGATGAAGGTGGTTACCACCAGCAAGCCCAGAGTGGTCAGGTAATCCACCTCATAGCCCAGGCCGTGAATCAGCAGGGCGGGAAAGCTGAACAGGCTGAGCAGGAACACGGCGGTGAACACCACCGACAGCAGCACGTCCCGTGGCGCGCCACGGAGGTATTCGCTGAAACACAGGGCAAACCGCAGCATTTCCCGCCGTAATTTGAACTGCCAGCGGTCGTGCCGGCGGTGGTTGATCAGATGTGCCTTGCGCAGGCCTGCGACAAGAGCGCTCAACGGCAGGATCATCCAGCGTGTCCGGAACAGCAGCACGGCAAAGAATCCCAGATAGAGCGACACAAACACCGCCAGTGCGGTGCCGATACCGGACGACCAGATGCCGCCGTCCAGGGCCTCCAGGCTCAATAGAAAGACCGGTGTCAGTGAGAAAATGAACGCCACCGCGAGTACCGTGCGGATAGTGGTGGCCGCCGTGGCGCGGGCCACGGGCACCCCATGGCGGGTGAGATACCAGATCTGGGCAAACCCGCCCCCGGTGGCCATGGGCGTTACGTTGGAGAAAAACAGATTAATGAACACCAGCCGGAAGATCTTGCGCAATGGCAGCCGGTGCCCCAGCGCCTTGAGGGTGTAGTGCAGGCGCAGACCATCGGCCATGAAGTAGATCAGCAGCAGGGCCGCGACCGGCAACAGCAGAGTGGGAGAAAGCAGGCGATCGTCGAACTGGAAACTGCGGCCGGCGAAGCGGTCGTAGACCGCATACAGGCCGGCGCCGGTCATGGCCACAAACAACAGGGCGAAGGCCGTAAGCCGTCGCCAGGAAGTCCGTTTCTGGTAGTTGCTGTCAGTGCTGTTGGTCATGCTCTGCCCGTCTGTTGGTGGCGGGCAGTGTACCCTGTGCAGGGCAGTGCTTGTCCAGTTTGGCTCAGTGGCCGTACACCATCAGGGTGGTGTTGGTGATGGCAAAGTCTGTGAACTGAACCGAGCCGATGCTGGTGTCACCCATGCGGAATACCGGCATGTCGATATCAGCCCGGAATTCCACATCGTGTACAGAAAGGCCTTCTTTGCCAGAAGCGGCACTGGTGCCCCGGGACAGGTTAGCCTTGGCATGGGCCATACCAAAGTGCCCCAGGGTATCCGCGCCACGGCGGTTATGAATCTGTAGCCCTTCAATGCCAACGGCGGCGAAGTTGAACAGCAGGATCACGTCGGCCGCGTCCCAGTTCAGGCTGCCGTTGCTGATCTCGAAGTGGGTATCGAGCTGCAGTTCCGAGCCGGACACCACGTTGCCGTTGGCCAGGGTGCGCGTGGCGCCGCCGTTATTGCGGATAACCAGATCGGTGGGGCCGATGTAGCCCTGCAGCAGGATGTTTGAGAATAAACTGGCGCTGCCTTCACTGCCGGTGGTGGTGATGCTGTCGATAGCCAGTTCGAAATCCACCGCCTGCAGGTAATCGGTCAGGCTGGTGGGGTCGCCGTAATCGCTGGCCCCCAGATGGATCACCAGGTCGCCGCTGTCGAACTGTTTGCCGAAACTGCCGCCAACCGAGTATTTCGCCAGCGCGTCCGCGACATCGGGATTGCTGGTATCGAGCAGACCGGCGTCGGCGCGGCGTGCTATCTCGGAGAAACCGTGCTCCAGAACCTCGCCACTGCCCGCGATATCAATCGTCAGCTTCATGTTGTCCAGCACGGTATCGTTCTGGCCGGACAATCTCAGGCCGTTGATTCCCAGGGAGCCTTCATCGGTCCAGATCAGGTGATCAATATTGAGCTTGGTTTCCAGTTCAATGGTTACACCGGCCTGGCCAGTCACACCCGCCAGGGTTGTGTCATCCAGCGGCTGGAATTCGGCCATGGCAGGCAAGGCTAATGAGGCGCCGGCCATCAGACTCAGGCAGGCGAGGGATTTTCTGGCCTCAGGAATGAGAAAAGACATGTTGGCCCCGGTTCGTTCGACGATTTGTTGTTATTGATTGATTCAGAACACCTGACGTGTGCTGATCAGCCGCAGGGGCAACACAACCAGAGCTGCGGTCGTTAAAAGTTACACATTGTTACTTTAAGCCTGAAGGCGGGGGTGATCTGTGAGGCTGGTCACAACCTGAACGGTCGTGACTGGTGCTTCAATCCAGTGCCTGGCGGATGAGGTTTTTCTGATGCTCGGCGAAGCCTCGGATCAGCTCAGTGGCTTTGGTCGCATCCCTCGCCAACACCGCCTGGGGCAACTCCGAGAAAAACGTACTGGTGGTTGCAAGGCCCTTACGGTATCGGTCTGCTCCAAGGTAATAGGCTCGGCTCACGGCAGGTTTGAAGTTGGACAGCGCTTCGGTCAGGTAGGGGTTGGCGACGACCTGGCAGCAAGCTTCCATCACGTTAAAGCTGGCTTCCACCACCCGGGTGATATTGGGTTGGGGTTCTTTTATCCGTTCGACCACCTGCGATACCGCAACCAGTAAACGGTCTTTGTCAGCCTCCTGCCAGCGCTCGCACAGGCGCGAAGCCAGCATCATCAGCAAATGCATATAGACGTCGTAGAGCTCCGACGCGTACTCGGCATTCAGCTGGGTTGCTGAAGCGCCTTTCCTTGGTGTGATTTCCACCAGGTGCCAGCGCTCCAGAGTGTAGAGCGCTTCTTTAACCGAGGCCCGGCTGACTTTCAGTTCGTTGGCCAGCGTGGCTTCCTGAATGCGCTCTCCGGGGCGGATCTGCCCGGTCATGATGCGCTCGGCCAGGAAATTGGCAATCTGTTCTGCCAGAGTATTGGGCACCTGAAAGTCCATAGAGGGCTCTGTCTGCTCACTGTCGGGTTGTTAGACAAACGTGGAACGGCGGGAGTGTAGCACAGCCGGAGTAATGCCGGTCACTACCTTGAAATCTGCCTGTGTAGCACGCAGGTATATGGCTTGAATCCTCCAAACATAAGGGAAACCAACATGCCCAAGCATTTTGAGCAGGCCCCGGGCCTGTACGATGACCCCGTTCCCGAAACCGAAGGCTATGTCTTTAACCAGACCATGATGCGCATCAAGGAGCCCGAGCGTTCGATGGACTTCTACACCCGGGTACTGGGCATGCGCCTGGTTCGCAAGCTGGATTTCCCGGAGATGAAGTTTACGCTCTACTTCCTGGGCTACCTGGACGACAAGCAGGCTCAGTTTGTGCCAAACGATGATGGCCACCGGACTACCTACACCTTTGGCCGGGAAGCGATGCTGGAGCTTACCCATAACTGGGGCACCGAAGACGATGCCGACTTTGCCTACCACAACGGCAATGGTGAGCCCCAGGGCTTCGGCCATATCGGCATTGCCGTGCCCGATGTCTACGCTGCCTGTGAGCGCTTCGAAAAGCTGGGCGTGGAATTCGTGAAAAAACCGGACGACGGCAAAATGAAAGGCCTGGCCTTCATCAAAGACCCGGACGGCTACTGGATTGAGATCCTGCAGCCGGACATGCTGGAAAAACAGCGCAAGGACAGCTGATCCTCCAGCTGTTCCTGACCCCGGCGTTCAGCTTTCCTGGCTGGCGCCGGGCGCCTTGCCATAGCGCGAGGCGACAATCACCGCCACCGTCAGTATGAACGCGCCGGCAACACCAATCGGCCCCAGTTCCTCTCCCAGAATCAGCCAGGCCAGCAAGGCAATAAACAAAGGTTCGAGCACGACGACAATGCTGGATACCGTTGCCGGCGTGGTTTTCATCCCGGTAAAGAACAGCAAATAGCCAATGCAGGTGGGCACCACACCGATGTACAACACCATCAGCCAGTGCTTTAACCCCATGGTTTCCAGCCCTGCAAAGCCGCCACTCAAGGCCACCACTGGCAACAGCAGCAGTGCGGCGGTACCAAAGCAGATAAAGGCGGTGGTAAACACCGGTGTGCCCGTTGAGTTGTAGCGGCTGGTGAGGGTGAAGCCGGTGTATACCGCCGCCGCCAGCAGTGCCATCAGAATGCCGGCCAGCCGCAGGGTGCCGGCTGTGTCCATGTCACTGACCACCAGCATACCCGTGCCCAGAATCGCAGCAACGGCGGCCAGTACGGTCAGCAGCCCAGGTTTCTCGCCCAGTAGTGGGGCAGCCAGAATCGCCACCAGAACCGGTGGCAGGCACAGGGATATCAGGGTGGCAATGCCGGCCCCGGTCAGGTCTACGGCCAGCAGATAGCTGCCCTGGTAAAACGCCTGGAACAGCCCCAGGGCGGTTAGGGTGATCATGGCCTTGCCGCTGAGAGAACGCAAAGAGCTGCCGGGTACCGTCTGGCCGGGGTTTCGGGCCACCAGCTGCCGTTGCTCGCGCCGCATCAATAGCCAGAAGAATGGCAGCGCAACCACCAGGCGTAAAAAACCGAGGGTGATGGCCTCCAGTTCCGTACCGTTGAACAGAAACTTGGCAACAATCCCCGTTGTGGCCCACAGCAAAGAGGCCAGGGCAATAAGAAGTGCTCCGTGGATCATGACAAACTGCCGGTTGGAGAAACAAACAGGCAAGGGTATCAGCGGTAAGTGCGTGGCGCTATAAGGGAAAGGAGAGGGGCAGCGAGGCTGCCCCGGGGGGTTATTTCACGGCGAGGCGGTCGGCGTTCTTTTCAACCGTACGCGCGCCAATACCCTTCACATCGGCCAGTGCTTCAATGCTGTCGAAGGGGCCGTTGGCTTCGCGGTATTCAATAATAGCTTGGGCCTTGCTCTCACCCACGCCGCTCAGAGAAGCCAGAGTGGCTACATCGGCGGTGTTGATGTTCACGGCGGGTTGCTCGCTGGCGAAGGCAGCAGAGCCGGTGATCAGGCTGAAAAACAGAACAAGGGTGGCCAGAAATGAGGTTGGTTTCATCGGAGAACTCCTGAGTGTAATAACGTTGTTATGAACAGTCAGGCACGACAAACCATTGAGACTATTGGTGATTCGAAACGGTGCAGAACAAAAAGGGCAAGGCGGGTACGAAAGCGATTTAGTGCACGGAAAGGGACTACTGTCCGTGTAGTCCCCAAATTCCGTGGCTGACCCCTGCCTGATCCATCAGGCTGCGCATCATCCTGAGCACTTCATCCTTGCAGTCATCCCTGTAGCCCTTATCCATCGGGCAACTCCGAATCCGTGGAGTTCTCATCCGTGAGCCAACGTCCGTGCTGGCTTGTCATCCCTGACAGTGACCATTCTACGGAGGATGAAATTTCGCAAAATCGGACATCCGCCAGATGGTTTGTGCGAGATATCCCACAGAGCTGTGAGTTTTGCGGTGAACCTGAATTCATTGTTTTCAGGGCGTTTTGCGGGCAATTTGTTGCCTGAAAATCAGGGCGCTACCAGATGGTGCAGTGGGCTTTAGATGTCGCGCACCAATTTGGTGCGGCGGGTTGGCCGAAGCACCGGATTGGGGCCTGAAACGGCGCACCAATTCATTGCAGAGCCGGTTCGGGCATGTTTTTTGTTGTCTAACATGATGTTTTATTTGTGCTTTTCTAGTTGTTGGAACGGCGGATGCAATTGGCTGTTTGCGTTTGACGACTCATAACCCAACGAAAAGGACGCACAACATGAGCATCAAAAAACACGTGAAACTGGGCCTCTCTGCATTGGCGCTGTCTGTCTCTTTCGGTTCCATCAATACCGCGTTTGCCGCCGAAGACCCCATCAAGGTCGGTATTCTCCATTCCCTGTCCGGCACCATGGCCATCAGTGAAACCGCACTGAAAGACACCATGCTGATGCTGATCGAAAAGCAGAACGAAGCCGGTGGCGTACTTGGCCGCCAGTTGGAGCCGGTGGTGGTTGATCCAGCTTCCAACTGGCCGCTGTTCGCGGAGAAAGCCCGTGAGCTGCTGGAGAAAGAAAAGGTCGACGTGATCTTCGGTAACTGGACCTCGGTGTCCCGTAAATCCGTTCTGCCGGTGGTAGAAGAACTGAACGGCCTGCTGTTCTACCCGGTTCAGTACGAAGGCGAGGAATCGTCTGAAAACGTGTTCTACACCGGTGCGGCCCCCAACCAGCAGGCGATTCCTGCGGTGGATTACCTGATGAACGATCTGGGTGTTGAGCGCTGGGTTCTGGCGGGCACGGATTACGTTTACCCGCGCACCACCAACAAGATTCTGGAAACCTATCTGAAAGATAAAGGCGTGGCCGCCGGCGACATCATGATCAACTACACGCCTTTCGGCCACTCTGACTGGCAGACCATCGTGTCTGACATCAAGAAGTTCGGCAGCGCCGGCAAGAAGACCGCCGTGGTCTCCACCATCAACGGCGATGCCAACGTGCCCTTCTACCGTGAACTGGGCAACCAGGGCATTTCCGCTACCGACATTCCCGTGGTTGCGTTCTCCGTGGGTGAACAGGAACTCTCCGGCATCGACACCGCTCCGCTGGTTGGCCACCTGGCTGCCTGGAACTACTTCATGAGCGTGGATAACGACGCCAACTACGACTTCATCGACGCCTGGGTTGCCTACAAGGACGACGATGCCGCCGTGACCAACGACCCGATGGAAGCCCATTACATCGGTTTCAACATGTACGTTGAAGCGGTGAAGAAAGCTGGCACCACCGACGTGGATGAAGTGAAAGACGCCATCATCGGTGTGAGCGTACCGAACCTCACCGGCGGTTACGCCACCATGATGCCGAACCATCACATCACCAAGCCGGTGCTGATTGGCGAGATCCAGGACAACGGCCAGTTCTCCGTGGTCTGGGAAACCCCGTCTACCGTGGCTGGCGATGCCTGGTCTGACTTCCTGCCAGGTTCCAAGGACCTGATCAGTGACTGGCGAGCGCCTCTGCGCTGCGGCAACTTCAACGTGGTCACCGGCAAGTGCGGTGGTGGCTCGGCTGACGTGGCCTCCAACTAAGCTCCAACCGGGCACAGCCGGGCAGGCCTGAGCCTGCCCGGCTGTGCTCCCGAATTTCCAAGCCAACAGGAATGAATCATGAGCATTCACCGATTGCTCGCCAGGATGGTATTGGCTGTCTGTCTGGCCCTAGGGGCCACACTGGCGAATGCCCAGGCGCAGACGAATGCGCCCGAAGCGCTGCTGAAACGGCTCATAGAAGCCGGGCAAGCTGAAAAAACCGACTTACTCAAAGCCCTCTCCGAAACCGGCGACGAACGCGCCCGGGGCTGGCTGGAAGCCGTTCGCGACGGCAAACTCGCGATGATTGAAGACACGGGTGCCCTGGTGATTGTGGTAAACAACCGGGGCCGTAACTGGCAGATCGCCGACGCCCTGACCGGCGAAGACCTGGGTGAAATGTCGCGCCGGGATCTGCAAAACCTGCGGGTGAACAACGCCCTGCGGGCCGACATCGAGGGCATCCTCTCGGTGATCGACCTGACCGTAGCCGACCCAGGCCAGCGCCTCGATGCCGCGCGCAATCTGCTGGGCGAAGTGAATGAAGCGCTGGCCACCCAGCTCCAGGCCCGTTTGCAGGTGGAAGACAACGGCCAGGTGCGTGACATGCTCACCAATGCCCTGGCCATTTACCAGGTGGAGCAGGGCGATGTTGAGGCGGTAGCCACTTTGTCTGGCAGCCTGAACCCGACTGTGCGTGCCGCCCTAAATAATGCCGTTAACAGCGATGACCCTGCGCTGGCGGCTGCGGCCGAGAAAGCCCTGGCCAGCATTGAGCAGAAACTGAAACTCAACCGCGCTGCCGAAACCCTGTATTTTGGCCTGTCCCTCGGCTCTGTACTGGTACTGGCCGCCATTGGCCTCGCCATCACCTTTGGTGTGATGGGCGTGATCAACATGGCCCATGGCGAGCTGATCATGCTCGGTGCCTACACCACCTGGGGCATGCAGCAACTGTTCCCGGGCCAGCCTGGCCTGGCCCTGATCCTGTCCATCCCGGCCGGTTTCCTGGTGGCGGCGCTGGCGGGCATCGCCATTGAGCGCAGCGTGATCCAGTACCTTAAGGGCCGCCCGCTGGAAACCCTGCTGGCCACCTTTGGCATCAGCCTGATTCTGCAACAACTGGTGCGTACGGTGATTTCTCCGCTCAACCGCAGCGTGGTCACGCCCGAGTGGATGAGCGGCTCGATCATGGTGAACGAGGCGTTGTCGCTCACCCTGAACCGCCTGTACGTGATTGGCTTTGCCCTGGTGGTATTCGCCGGGCTGATGCTGATCATGCGCAAGACCCGCCTGGGGCTGGAAGTCCGTGCTGTTACCCAGAACCGGGCCATGGCCCGCTCCATGGGCATTAAAGCCACCAAAGTGGACATTATGACCTTCGCCCTGGGCTCCGGTGTGGCCGGGCTGGCGGGCGTGGCCCTGTCACAGATCACCAACGTTGGCCCCAACCTGGGCCAGAACTACATCATCGACTCGTTCATGGTGGTGGTGTTCGGTGGTGTGGGCAATCTCTGGGGCACCCTGATTGCCGGGCTTTCCCTGGGCACCATCAACCAACTGCTGGAACCCTGGGCGGGTGCGGTCCTCGCCAAAATCATGGTGCTGGTGCTGATCATTCTGTTCATTCAAAAGCGGCCACGCGGGCTATTCCCGCAGAAAGGCCGGGCGGCGGAGGGCTGAGTTATGGCGACATCACAAACCTGGCTGCTCCGGCCCTTCCAGGAGCGTTCCACCCAAGTTTTCCTTGGCGTGCTGTTCGCCGCCCTGGTGGTGGTTACCTTCCTGCACCTGTTTATGCCGGAAGACAGTGCCCTGCACGTAAGTGCTTACACCGTTACCCTTTTGGGTAAGTACCTGTGCTACGCCCTGCTGGCGGTGGCGGTGGACCTGGTGTGGGGTTACCTGGGCATTCTCAGCCTGGGCCACGGCGCTTTCTTTGCCCTCGGCGGCTACGCCATGGGCATGTACCTGATGCGCCAGATCGGTGATCGCGGCGTGTATGGCGATCCCGTATTGCCGGACTTCATGGTGTTCCTGAACTGGCAGGAGTTGCCCTGGTACTGGCAGGGCTTCGATATGGCCTGGTTCGCCTTCATCATGGTGCTGCTGGCGCCGGGCGTGCTGGCGCTGGTGTTCGGCTTCCTGGCCTTCCGCTCCCGGGTAACCGGCGTGTACCTCTCCATCATCACCCAGGCACTCACCTTTGCGTTGATGCTGGCGTTCTTCCGCAACGAGATGGGCTTCGGTGGCAACAACGGCCTGACCGATTTCAAAGACATCCTCGGCTTCAACCTGCGCAGCGACGCCACCCGACTTGGCCTTTTCCTGGCGACCGGCATCGCGCTGGCAGTGGGCTATGTCGTGTGCCGTGCCATTGTGACCAGCAAGCTGGGCCGGGTCAGCGTGGCCTGCCGCGATGCCGAAGCCCGTACCCGGTTCCTGGGTTACCGGGTGGAGCGGGTGCAGCTGTTTGTGTTCGTGGTCTCCGCCATGCTGGCGGGTGTGGCCGGCGCGTTGTATGTGCCACAGGTGGGCATCATCAACCCCAGCGAATTCTCGCCGCTGTTCTCCATCGAAATCGTGGTGTGGGTCGCCCTCGGTGGCCGTGCCACCCTGTATGGCGCGGTCATCGGCGCCTTGCTGGTGAACTACGCCAAGACCGTGTTCACCGGCATCATGCCGGACGCCTGGCTGTTCGCCCTGGGCGCGCTGTTCGTGCTGGTGACGGTGTTCCTGCCCAAGGGCATCGCCGGGCTGTTGCAGAAACGCCGCCAGACGGACGATGACCAACCCGGCGCTCAGGAGGCCACCGCATGAGCATCTTTGAACAACTTGCCAACCGGGATCAGGTATTTGAGTTTCTCACCCCCGTGGCCTCGCCGGTTGACGTGCGCCACGGCCCGATCCTGTACATGGAAGACGTGAGCGTGAGCTTCGATGGCTTCAAGGCCATCAACAACCTCAACCTCACCATCGACGACGGCGAACTGCGCTGCATCATCGGTCCTAACGGGGCGGGTAAAACCACCATGATGGACATCATCACTGGTAAAACCCGGCCCGACACCGGCTCGGTGTGGTTCGGCAGCCGCCACAACCTGCTGCGCATGAACGAGCCGGACATTGCCACCCTGGGCATCGGCCGCAAATTCCAGAAGCCCACCGTGTTCGAGGCTTTGACTGTGTTCGAAAACCTCGAACTGGCCATGGCCGCCGACAAACGCATCCTGCCCACCCTGACTGCCATCATGACCGCGGAATACCGGGACCGGATTGACGAAATCCTGGAAATGATCGGTTTGCAGGCGCTGCGCGACAAGCCCGCCGGCATCCTCTCCCACGGCCAGAAACAGTGGCTGGAGATCGGCATGCTGTTGATGCAGAAACCCCGGCTGCTGCTGGTGGACGAGCCCGTGGCCGGTATGACCGAACAGGAAATGGAACGCACCGCCGAGTTGCTCACCAGTCTTGCGGGCAAACAGTCCGTGGTGGTGGTGGAACACGACATGGGCTTTGTGCGCTCCATCGCCCGCAAAGTCACCGTACTGCACCAGGGCAGCGTGCTGGCCGAAGGCACCATGGACCAGGTCTCCAACGACCCGGATGTGATCAAGGTGTATCTGGGGGAGGAGGCCTGATGCTCAAGATTGAAAAGCTCAACCAGTTCTACGGCGAAAGCCACACCCTCTGGGACCTGGAGCTGGACGTGCCCCAGGGCCAGTGTACCTGCGTGATGGGCCGCAACGGCGTGGGCAAGACCACGCTGATGAAATGCATCATGGGCGAGGAAACCGTGAAAAGCGGCTCCATCGAGTTTGCCCGGGATGTGGAACTCACCAAAAAGAAAATCGAAGACCGCTCTCGCCTGGGCATCGGTTACGTGCCCCAGGGCCGACAGATCTTCCCGCTGCTGACCGTGGAGGAAAACCTGCGCACTGGCCTGGCGGTGCGGGCCGATGGCAGCAAGCAAATCCCCGAGCGCATTTACGAGCTGTTCCCGGTGCTGAAAGAAATGAAACACCGCCGGGGCGGCGACCTCTCCGGTGGCCAGCAGCAACAGCTGGCCATTGGCCGCGCGCTGGTGATTGAGCCGAGACTGCTGATCCTCGACGAGCCGGGGGAGGGTATCCAGCCCAACATTGTGGCCCAGATTGGCGAGGTGATTCGCCGGTTGATTGAAGAAGACGGCCTGACCGTGCTGCTGGTGGAGCAGAAACTGCCGTTCGCCCGCAAATACGCCGACCGTTTCGCCATCCTCGACCGGGGCCGGCGCGTGGCCGAAGGCGATATTGCCGGGCTGACCGATGAACTCATCAAACAGCACCTGACCGTATGACCGCCTATCAAGCCATCGACCGCCACGCCTCCGGCCACCGTTTCGACACCGAACGGCGCTGGGCGGCGGCCCTGGAACTGGGCTTTGAAGCCCGCGCCGAGAGCGAACCGGCGCCGGTAACCCGGCTGGTGCGCCGGCGCCACCATGGCCCGCTACGGGTGCAGCGCCCCTTCTACCCGGAGGGAAAAACCGGCTGCTGCCATGTGTACCTGCTGCATCCCCCGGGTGGCCTGGTGAGCGGCGACGAACTGCGCATCGAAGCCTCTGTGGCCGAAGGTGGCCACGCGCTTCTGACCACCCCGGCCGCAGCGAAACTGTACAAGGCCGACAGCCATGGCGTGGCCTGGGGCCAGCACACCCGGTTGCTGGTAGCCAAAGACGCGATTCTGGAATACCTGCCCCAGGAAACCATCGCCTTCGACGGCTCCCGTGGTTTGCAAACCACCACCATTGAACTGGCAGCCGGCGCTCGCACCCTGGGCTGGGAAGTGCTCGCGCTGGGCCGCCCGGCCAGCGACCTGCCGTTTGCCACCGGCGAACTGGAACAGCGTTTCCATTTAAGCCTGAACGGCCAGCCGCTGTGGCTGGAGCGCCAGCTGCTGAACCCGAAACACCGCCGGTTCAACGGCCCCTGGGGCCAGGGTGGCGCCACTGTGCAGGCCACGCTCTGGGCGGTCGGGCTGGACGACGAAGCCGCCGCCATCGACGTGCTGAGAGCACAGTTACCAGACCACAACCGCTGGGCCGTGACCCGGCGCCGAGGTGTGCTGCTCCTGCGCTACCTGGGCACCGAACGCAACGAAGCCTGGGCCCTGTGCGAACAAGCCTGGCACCTGCTGCGCCCCCTGCTCGCCGGCGTACCGGCCCACACACCCAGAATCTGGCTTACCTGACGCATAAGAGACAACGGAGTCATCCATGGAACTCACCCCCAGAGACAAAGACAAGCTGCTGCTGTTCACCGCCGCCCTGCTGGCCGAACGCCGCAAAGCCAAAGGCCTGAAACTGAACTACCCCGAAGCGGT